>JALCCK010000013.1 GCA_022640795.1 Treponema sp. | reverse complement strand
CTGATCGTTTCAACCTGCGGCAGGATCAGCCGGCCTGCCGGTGCCGCAAGATCGATGGGGGTCACCAGCAGGACCAGATCACCTTCATGTACCAGTCCTTCTACCGGTGTCAGTTCCCGGGTAAGGCTGCCTGACATGGATTCTATTTTTGCAAAAAGCGGTTTTAATCCTTCAGGAACGGTTCCCGCGGCTTTATCCGATTTTACCGTGTCCGACGTATTGTCAAGCATCACAAACCGGTCCTTCGGGAAAAAAGTCTGTTTACTGTCTGTTACCGGCCTGTCGGCATAGGTTATAACGCCGATATACGGTATTTTTTTTTCCTGCAGCAGATCGAGCAGCTGTCGTTCGTCTTTTTCAGGATCTTTTATGCCGGGTGTTACGAACAGCACAAGATCTGCCGATTCAAGGCGTGTTTTCGTTTTTTCGATACGCAGCCCGCCGAGTTGTCCGCTGTCGTCAAGTCCGGCCGTATCGGTGACCGAACACATACCGAGTTTTCCCAGTTCGATTTTTCTTGTGACCGGATCCGTCGTCGTTCCCGCTGTCGGAGATACGATAGCGACGTTCTGCCGGAACAGATTGTTCATGAGCGATGATTTTCCGGCGTTCCGTACACCGGCCAGTACGATATGGGTGAGTTCTGCAAGCGGTGTTTCCGCAGTATCTGTCATGCGTTTCTCCTTCCGTGAATTTCAGAAACATCCGAAAATCCTGTTAAGGCTCCGGTATCAAGATGTTCCTCGAGCGTTTTTCTGTTTATATCAGTATGGGATACAAGAAAATCTATCAGGCCGGAGATGCCGTGCGGAGCCGCTTTCCGGAGTTCCGGCAGCAGCGTTTTTATTTTCGTATACGGCAGAATATCGCGGAGCGCATTCAGCAGGGCCGGGCTTGATGCGAGATGCAGCTCCATTTTTGCAGCATCTGGCGCTATGGTCTGCATCAGCGGACCGTTCGCCGCATTCAGTGCTCTTTCGAGCCGGTCGTCCAGGTGAATCATCTGCTCGGTCAGGAACGGCAGATTTGCGTTCAGCTGCCATTGTCCGCTTCTGCTGTAATCTGTAATGAGATGTGCAGTGGAAGCACAGTCCATACACAGCCCCCTGACGAGTTCAAGTATGACCGGATTTACCTTGTCCGGCATAATCGTCGATCCGTACTGCAGTTCTCCGTGGTGCAGCTCCCCGTTGACGGACGACGTATACAGAAGGAGGTCGTTTGTCATTTTATACAGATTGTCGGCACACAGCCCCATCCCGCCTGCACATTCCGCAAGCGAGTCCGTATGCGCTACGGCATCGCAGAGGTTCTGGCTGCGGCACAACGGAAGTTTCGTTATACGGCGGAGGTGCTTTTCTGCACTGAATACATATTGAAGCGGTGCGGAAAATCCTGTCCCGATAGCCGTACCGCCCAGGGGGATGGTGCGAAGCCGTTCTTTCAGTTTATTCATCCGCCACCGGTCCCGTTCCACCGGACCCGCCCATGCGCCGTATACCTGTCCGAGCGTCATCGGCAGAGCGTCCTGCAGTTCCGTTCGTCCGCAGATAAGACAGTCTTCATACTTCTTTTCGCGCTCAACGAGATTTTCCTGAAGTTTTATAATTCCGTTTTCGATTGATTCCAGAAACCGGTATGTCATAATGATAACCGCAGTCGGAAACGTATCGTTCGTCGACTGAAAGCGGGCCAGATGATCGAGCGGCGTTGCACGGAATTCCGGCTGCGGAAACGGTCTGCCGGCAGTTTCCGCTTGTACCGCTGCGGCTTCGTACCGTTCGTTCGCCGCGTTGGCGAGAACTTCACAGATATTCATATGAAGGCTTGTCCCTGCTCCTCCCTGCGCGAGCGGCAGGGGAAAACTGTTGTCGTATTTTCCTGCTATGATGTCCAGTGCCGTTTTTTCCAGTACCGGAAAATAACCGGCAGGGTACAGCTGTGCCGTTTCCTGCTGTGCATAAATGGCTGCAAGTTTTACCTCTCCGTACGCGCGAATCAGTACCCGTGGTGTCCGGCTGTTACCGAGCAGCGACAGCGCTTTTTGTGTTTCAGGTCCGTAGTATAATTTTCCACCGGCGGATGCCGGCGTCCCGACCGTTTCGTTTACATACTCAGCTGGATTCATGCGTTTACTATACAACAAATACGAAAAAAACTATATACGGAGCCTGAGTTTCTGTTCGTTTCATTTTTTTTGCGTTTTTCTGCAGACTTCCGACTATATATTATAAACAAATCTATAGAAGAGAGGCGGCCCCTTCCGGGCTGAAAAAGACTATGGCATTACAGATTATCATGAAACGAAACAATCTTGAAACTTCAAGAAAAAGAGTACCGTATTTGTTTACCAGCAGAGAAGCCGGTAAAATAGGGTTGGGTGAACTGCTTGATGAAGCGGGAAACTCACATACCACTGTTACGCGCGCAGATCTTGCGGCCTGTGTCAGTATTTTGATGGAAACAGCCCGAAGACTGCTTCGGAAAGGATACCGGGTGGAATTTCCGTTCGTCGATTTGTATGTCAAGGCGGTCGGTACGGCCCCGGAAATACGGACACCGTTCACTCCCAAACGGCGGCGGAGCGGTCATACCTTTACGCTTCATGCGCTGGTTCATAAAAAAGAAGCGGCATCAGTTACCGCAAATGTCATCTGGGAACGTCTGCTGTACAACGCACCCAGCTCAATGCCGCATATCGACCGGTTTTCGTACAACAGGGAAGACAGTGTCATCGTCGTAAACGGCCGGAATCTTGATTTTAATCCGCAGGACGGAAAATCCGGAGCTTCGCTGTCCCCGATGAACGGTTCTGCGCCGATAGTTCTTTCACGGTATTATGTCAGAAGAAGTTCTGAAATAGTTGCGCCGCTGCCGCCGCTTGTTCCCGGACCATATTATTTTCATCTCCACAGCCACGGGAATACCGTCTCTGAACTGTTCGAAGTACTTCCCGCCGGAAAGCCCGATGCAACGCTGTAAACAGATTTCCGTATAACTGTAAGGAAGTTTGCGCGTAACTTGAAAAAGAAATGCGCACAAGTGATGCGCAAATTGTTTACAAGTTACGCTCGTTTTCTTTACAACTTGTGCGCAGCCGTCTTCACAATTATCCGTCGGACAAAATAAGACTAATATGATAAGTATTGCAGTACTGTTAGAACTTCTACGATAGTAATGAAAGACTCTTATGCTAGTAATGAAAGACTCTCATGACAGTAATGGAAAACTCTTAAATAGTACTGTGATACGAACCCATAAAGTACAGCACTTTTATCCGGTATTCCGTCCGCGTTCTTCGCAGTGCCGGTATTTTTCCGGCAGCTGCCTGCACCGCCGTCTATTTTCATCAGCTGCCGGTCTGTGTGAAATAGCGGTGACTGATTTATGCTATATATTGATTTTTTTGTTATGGTGAGCTGTACTATCCCCCTGTATCCTATAGCTAAATTACAAAACAAGGAGTTGTTTTAATGAAAAATAAAGACATATATGCCGATGCAAAAGAGCAGTATGCGGCACTCGGCGTCGATACGGATGCTGCTATTTCGCGATTGAAGCAAATTCCTGTATCGCTGCACTGCTGGCAGGGAGATGATGTCGGTGGTTTTGAAACTTCGGGAGCAGTCCTCGACGGCGGCGGCATTCAGGTTACCGGAAATTACCCCGGCAGGTCCCGGACAATAGCAGAATTACGTCATGATATCGAAAAAGTTATGACACTCATTCCCGGCACGTATCGTTTAAATCTGCACGCGAGTTATGCGGACTTTTCCAACTGTAAACCGGTTGACCGCGACAAAATCGAACCAAAACATTTCGAGAGCTGGATAAACTGGGCACTGGAACAGAAGCTGCCGCTCGATTTCAATGCGACACTGTTTTCGCATCCGAAAGCAGCCGAAATGACGCTTGCTTCAAAAGACCGGGGAATCCGTGATTTCTGGATTGAACATACGAAACGCTGCCGCGATATAGGTGCGTATTTCGGCGAGAAACAGGGCAGCCCCTGTATTCACAATATCTGGATTCCGGACGGCATGAAAGATATTCCGTCCGATCGTCAGGGATATCGTGAAATTCTGCTCGCTTCGCTGGACGATATACTCTCGAAGCCCATTTCCTCATCATATTTGAAAGACTCCGTTGAATCCAAGGTTTTCGGCATCGGATCTGAAAGTTATGTTGTCGGATCACATGAATTTTACATGGGGTATGCAGTCAGCCGCAAAAAGATGCTGACGATCGACATGGGGCATTTCCATCCGACGGAAAATGTTTCGGATAAACTTTCTTCTATTTTGCTGTTCGTTCCGGAACTGCTGCTGCATCTGTCCCGTTGCGTCCGCTGGGATTCCGATCACGTTATCATTTTCAACGATGACCAGCGGGCTATGGCGGAAGAGATTATACGTACCGGAAAACTGGACAGAATCCATATCGGAACGGATTTTTTCGATGGGTCCATAAACCGGATCGGCGCGTGGGTAATCGGCGCCCGTGCAACGGAAAAGGCACTGCTGTATGCACTGCTCGAACCGCACGACAGACTGGTAAAATACGAAGAAGCCGGCAACTATTTTGCCCGGCTTGCACTGAATGAAGAATTGAAAACAATGCCGTTTGGTACTGTATGGCAGCGGTATTGTGAACAGAGCTCTGTTCCATCGGATACGGAAGTTATTTCTGCCGTTATGGAATACGAAAAAGACGTAACATCGAAACGCTAGGCCGTTTCGGTGAAAGACTCTATGAGGAGGACTGTATAGTGTCTGCTGAATATATTCTGGAACTTAGGAACATAACGAAGATTTTCCCCGGCATCAAAGCGCTGGATTCCGTTAAATTCACGCTGCAGAAAGGTGAGATTCATGCGCTTATGGGCGAAAACGGTGCCGGTAAGTCGACCTTTATAAAAGTTATTACCGGAGTACATCAACCTGAAGAAGGAGAAATATTCCTGAATGGAAAAAGTGTCCGTTTCAGGAATCCTATCGACGCGCAAAAGGCCGGCATTGCTGCTATTTACCAGCACGTTACCTGCTATCCGTCTCTTTCCGTCGCAGAGAATATGTTTCTGGGCCACGAACTTTTGACCGGAAAAACGAAACATCTCGACTGGAAGCGGATGTATGAAGAAGCGGATAACTGGCT
Source organism: Treponema sp. (assembly GCA_022640795.1). Taxonomy (GTDB): domain Bacteria; phylum Spirochaetota; class Spirochaetia; order Treponematales; family Treponemataceae; genus Treponema_D. Next base: position 43,444 of record JALCCK010000013.1, on the reverse strand, counting down.
GCAGCGGCTCCATGCAAATTTCAGTTCCGATGCCGAAATGGGAACGCTTTCTGTTGCCCAGCAGCAACTTGTCGAAATTGCTAAAGCACTTTCCATGGATGCCCGGATTATCATTATGGATGAGCCGACGGCAGCCCTGACAGAGCATGAAAGCGAAGAATTATACCGCATTACCGAAAAATTGCGCGATACCGGACACTCCGTTATTTTTATTTCACACCGTATGGAAGATACTGAACGGCTTGCAAGCCGCGTAACCGTCTTTCGTGATTCGAAATATATCGGTGAATGGAATGTCAAGGATGTAACACGGGCCGAACTGGTTAAAGCTATGGTCGGACGTGAAATCAAACAGATGTTCCCGAAGAAAAAAGTACCGGTTGGAGACGTTGTTCTGGACGTATCGCACCTCGGTCGTACCGGTTATTTTAAGGATGTTTCTTTTAAAGTCCACGCCGGTGAGATTCTGGCCCTTACGGGGCTTGTCGGTGCCGGACGTACGGAAGTCTGTGAAAGTATTTACGGTATCACAAAATATGATGAGGGGACGGTAAAACTGAAGGGAAAGAAAGTCCATTTCAATCATCCGTCGGATGCGATTGCTGCCGGATTCGGTTATCTGCCGGAGGACCGGCAGAAGGAAGGGCTTGTACTGCCGTGGGAGCTTTCAAAAAATATAACGTTACCTGCCTTGCAGCAGATAGAAGGAAAATACGGATTTCTTGATACAAAGAAAGAAAACCGGATCGCGGGCAAACTGTGCAACGAGCTGATGGTAAAGACTTCGAGTATATTTGAGCCGGCTTCTTCACTCTCCGGCGGTAATCAGCAGAAAATAGTTGTTGCCAAACTTCTGACGACTCCGAAGCAGATTCTCGTTCTCGATGAACCGACGAAAGGCGTTGATGTCGGTGCTAAAACAGCAATCTATGAAATTATCGGTGACCTTGCGGAAAAAGGGTATGCAATTATTTTAATATCGTCCGAAATGCCGGAAGTTCTCGGTATAAGCGATCATATTGTCGTTATGAAAGATGGTCGCGTTACAGCGGAATTTGAAACAGCACAGGCCGATCAGAATAAAATACTGCAGGCGTCAATGATAGGAAAGGCAGGTATTGAATGAATTCAAAAAAGAAAACTCGAAGCAGTTTCCGGGAATTGGGGCTGTTGGGATTTATTGTTGTTATAGGTATTCTTGTAGAAATACGCAACCCGATGTTTCTGACTCTGAATAATTTGCGTGATATCGGTGTTAATACTTCGATATTGAGTATTCTTGCTGTCGGAATGCTGATGGTTCTGCTGACCGCAGGAATCGATCTTTCGATTGGGGCGACAATAGCTTTTTCCGGAATGTGTGTAGCGCTGACGCTCAAGGTTCATCCGGGAGTTCCTATTTTTGTAGCACTGCTTGAAGGAATGGCTATTGGAGCTTTGGTCGGGGCTGTTTTGGGAACGTTTGTTTCCCGGTTCAGCATTCTGCCGATTATTGCTTCGCTCGGTATGATGAATATCGTCCGCGGTGTTACGTATGTCGTTTCGGGCAGTAAATGGGTAAGTGCCTATCAGCTGCCGGATGATTTCAAGGATTTCGCTACCGGCAGTTTTCTGGGAATCAGCCATTTCCTGTGGATAGCCATTATTGTATATGTCGTTTTCTTTTATTTCCTCAATTATACGAAAGTAGGCCGGTGGATCTATGCAGTCGGATCAAATCCTGCAGCTGCAAAAATTTCCGGAATCCCGAAACGGCGGGTTACTGCGCTGGTCTATATACTGATGGGCCTGCTTGCCGGACTGGCAGGCGTTCTCTGGGTATCAAAATATGCTTCTGCTCAGGGGAACACCGCTTCAGGATATGAAATGGATGTCATCGCGGCCTGTGTCATCGGCGGTGTCAGTATAACCGGCGGACGGGGAAAAATAAGCGGGCTGATTCTTGGCTGTCTGCTGTTCGGCATTCTCAATAATGCGCTGCCGCTTATTAACGTTTCTCCATTCTGGCAGAACGCAATAGAAGGACTTGTGATCATGGTCGCGATTATTGTCAATATCGTTATTGAACGCCGGATAGATCGAAAAGCTCTGATGGCACGGGAGATATAGAGATATGGAAACTAGAAACATTATTGTTGAAAAAACCTGGGATGCAAAGAAATTCTTTTTCCAGTGGGAATGGATGCTCGTAGCTTTACTGCTTATTGTCCATCTTATTAATGCTGCCGCTTCTCCCTTTTATTTTTCGGCAGATACTTTCCTGAGTGTGCCGATGACATTCCTGGATAAGGCTTTTATCGTGTTTCCCATGATGCTGGTACTTATTTCGGGAAACGGAAATATCGATATTTCCGTCGGATCTACCGTTGCGCTTTCGTCTGTTATTATGGGTGTTTCATACAATCACGGTGCACCGATGCCTGTTGCAATTCTACTCTGCATCCTTACGGCAACCTTGTGCGGCTTTATAAACGGAATTATTCTTGTAAAATTTCATGAACTTCCGGCAATGATTGTGACGCTCTCTACGATGATTCTGTACCGCGGCATCGCGTACATTATTCTTGAAAATCGGGCTGCCGGTAAATTTCCGTCATGGTTCAATTATTTCGGATGGGGCTATGTCGGTCCGCTGCCGTTTATATTTGCCATGTTCATCATCTGTGCCGTCATTTATGGTATCGTGATTCACAAAACATCGTTCGGCCGTTCCGTCTACAGTATGGGGAACAACCGGAGAGCTGCTTTATATTCGGGAATAAATACCTCCAGACTGACGTTAATCATTTTTACACTTGCAGGATTTATGTCGGGATTTACAGCTCTGTTCCTTACATCCCGCATGGGTAGTACCCGTCCGAATATAGCGAGCGGTTATGAACTGGACGTCATCGCAATGGCGGTACTCGGTGGTGTAAGTACAGATGGCGGAAAGGGACGTATCTTTGGGCCGATCCTTGCAATATTCATTATCGGCTATATGCAGTACGGTCTGGGGCTGCTGAATCAGTCTGCACAGGTTGCAATGATTGTTCTCGGCATACTGCTTATCGGTTCTGTTATGATAAATGAGTTCCGTGTCGGAAATAGTCGGGCAAAACCCGTTAAAAAATAGTCAGCAAGTTTCAAATTAGGAGGAAACTATGAAAAGACTTGTAAAGAGTGTTATTGCCGGTACAACAGTATGTTTGCTTGCAATGTCCGTATTTGCAAATGGGAACAAGGATACCGCCGGTTCTTCAGCGGCTGCATCCGGCTCCGCCGACAAATATGCGTTTGTTTTCAAAAGTACCGGTAATCCTTACGGCGAAAGAATGATGGATGGATTCAAGACTGCTCTTGAAGAACAGGGATACGAATCTATTCTTCGTGCTCCGGAACAGCCGACTGCTGAAGGACAAATACAGATAATAGAACAGCTGATTACGCAGCGTGTAAAAGCTATCTGTGTTTCAGCTAACGATAACGATGCCCTGCAGCCGGTTCTGACAAAAGCCATGAAAGCCGGAATAAAGACTTCAGCAGTTGACTCGAATGTTAATGCTGCCAGCCGTATGGTATTCGTGAATCAGGCGGATTCGGAAAAGATAGGACGGACGCTGATTCAGGCTGCCTATGATATGACCGGTGGAAAAGGTGATATTGCTGTTCTGTCAGCAACAAGCCAGGCTACGAACCAGAATCTCTGGATTGACTGGATGAAAAAGGAACTTGCAGAGAATGCTTCCAAATATGCGAATCTGAAGCTCGTCAAAATAGCCTATGGCGATGACCTGCGGGATAAATCGACGACAGAAACCGAAGGGCTGCTGCGTTCATTCCCCGACCTCAAGTGCATTATAGCTCCGACAACCGTCGGTATTGCAGCAGCTTCCAAAGTTGTTGCCGATAAAGGTCTGACCGGAAAAGTATTCGTAACCGGACTGGGACTTCCTTCCGAAATGGCTGAGGCAATATCTACCGGAGTTTGCCCGTACATGTTCCTGTGGAATCCTGTCGACGAAGGATATCTTGCCGGCTATGTTAATGTCGCACTTGCTAAAGGTACGGTAACCGGTAAAGTTGGCGATAAATTCTCTGCCGGAAGACTGGGTGACTATACGGTGACTCAGGCTGCCGACGGAGGAACCGAAGTTCTGCTCGGACCTCCATTCAAATTTGACAAGACCAATATTGATAAATGGAAAACTGTTTATTGATCGGGAGTAACTGACTGGCGCAGGTGGAACAGCTGTCAGACTGTTCCGCCTGTATTTTGAAACAGGTACCTGTTCGAGGAGGTAAAGATATGATCCAGAAAGCATTTAAAATGAAATTACGGCCGGGCTGCGCTGCTGAATACAAACGCCGTCATAATGAAATATGGCCGGAATTAAAACGGACTATCACTAAAACGGGAGTTTATGATTATTCCATTTTTCTTGATGAAGAAACACTCACGTTGTTTGCCTGTGAGAAACTGAAACCGGATAATACTGAAGCTGAACAGAAAAATATTCCTATTTTTCACAAGTGGTGGGATATGATGGCTGATTTAATGGAGGTAAATCCGGATAATTCTCCGGTCTGTACGGAACTGCCTGAAATGTTTCATATGGATTAGATAAAAGAACAGATGTTCCTATCTGATTTTACGGGTCCGTTTTTTTTGATTCCCGACGGACCGTGTCTCTGTTTCCGGAAGGAAAATGAAATTAAAAACAAAATTTACGTTAGTATCTGTCTGGCTGATTCTCCAGTTATTTCTGCTCGTTGCAGGAATGAGTATCGGGTACGGGATAACACAGTCGGTAAAAAATTATCAGTATGAACTTGTCAGAGCACACTATCATATAGAAGATCTCTCTGAATTTATTGAGCAGATAGATTCTCGCGGAATTGATTTTTCTACCCTGTATCAGGTATGGACACAGAAATTCCTGCAGGTACGGTCTGACTTCGCTTTGCTCAATACAAATCCGGCACGGAATTTTTTTTCTGCAGAACTGAATTCGGAACTGGATGAAATTCAGGAATACTGGAAAATACTGGAAGACCGGTGTAACGATCTGGATGCCGCCTATAAAAAAATGACCGGCTGTCCCTGTTCAGATGATCTGAAGAAAAATATAGCTGTCTCGGGTATTACGGAAGCGGTTGCCCCGTATCTTGATAAAGAAGATATAGCTGACCTTGTAACCGGGCATACGGACGCACAACGGAAAATTCCTGCAGTCCGCTCGTCCAAACAGCAGGTTGCGCTTGTTATCGGCAGCGTTACGGTACTGCTGGATGCCGCCGTAGCCCGGTACAACAGACTCTCTCTGCTGGCTGCACTCTGCCTTGCACTGGTGTCTTCTGCCGTTGTTCTGACGGTTATTCTGCTCAGCACGACGGGGCTTATAAAGCGAATAAAAATTCTGCAGCGGATGTCGGAAAAACTGGCTGATAAAGATTTTACCGTAAAAGTGACCCCTGAAGGCAGTACGGAAATGTTCCGCCTTATGCAGGATCTCGATGATACGGTACTACAGCTGAATAAGTTTTTTATGCTTATTAAACAGACTGCTGAAAATATACTGGTTGCAGATACGGCTATCAGTGATTCTGTCAGCAGCACGTCGTCGGCGACTTCACAGATTAAAGCAGGAATCGAATCGATTTCCAGTGAATTCGGTTCTGTCGAGGGAGCTGTCAAACGTTCAATAGCATCTATCCGGATAACGGATCAGACCGTACGGACCGTCGTTATGAGTACGGAACAGCAGACGGAAGCCATTAATGAAAGCAGTGCGGCGGTTTTGGCTATGACGAATACAATTGGTATGATGAGCACAAAGATACAGGAGCGGAAAAAGAGTACCGAAGCAGCCCAGCGGCTGGTTCAGGAAGGTGGTGATAAAATCACGTCGGTAAGCAACGGCCTGCAGCAGGTAACGAGCCAGCTGGATGAGGTAAATGAGATTGTAACAATTATCAACTCAATTGCGGAACAGACGAATATACTGTCTATTAATGCAGCGATAGAATCCGCTCATGCAGGAAGTTCCGGGGCGGGTTTCGCGGTTGTAGCCGACGAGATACGATCTCTTGCCGAATCGACGGAAATAAATGCAAAACGCATAAGTACGTCTGTCGGCAGCATAGTAGCGACAGTAAAACAGGCAAATATGACGAGTAATGATGCGGCAGAAGCTTTTACATTGGTAAGTAAGAATGTTTATAGTATGATGGATTTTATACGGGAAATTGCCGACGGGATCCGGAATATCGATGATAAGTCTCAGAATATTACCGCAAAGATAAGTGAAACAGCCGGGACAGCTGAGAAAATAAACGGATACTGTGAAAATCTGAACGGACAGCAGGAAAAAGTTTCGAACGAAGTTGCTGCTCTGCATGAAATTTTTACCCAGTCGATGAACGGTTTAAAAGAAATACTCGACAGCACACACGATATTATAAAGAGAATGCAGCTGGTAAACGAACGGAGCACGGACAGTTATGAGAAAGTGATTCATCTTCAGAAGATTCTTGCTGAATTTAAGACTGCCGGAGAACAGACTCTGCAGCCGTCTCCGCTTGCTAGTCCGTGAATTCCTTCCGGTATTCGCTTGGCGACAATCCGGTGAATTTTTTGAATATCCGGCTGAAGTAGTTACTGTCGTTGAATCCTACGTTATAGGAAATTCCGGTAATATCGGTAGTGGTCGAGGTAAGCTCGTTTATTGCTGCAAAAATACGTAATCTCATCTGGAATACGAAGGGCGGGTACCCCGTAATCCGTTTAAAAGTACGGAGTACACTGCTTTCCGACATGGCTGAGATATCCATAAGATCCTGCATTGTCAGATTCTGCTCGTAATTTCTTTCTACGTAATTGACTACGGTAGCAGCATTGGTTTTATTTGCCGAGTCGGGATAGGAAGGATCGTTGTATATCCTCAGCAGCAGTATAAGCAGCTGGATTAAATAGGCTGTCGTAAAGGTTGTCCAGGAAAGATTCTGATTGACAATTTCTTTCTGCATTGATTCAATAATGGCACGGATTTCAAACAGCTGCAGTTTATTCAATTTAAACTGTGTCACGGACTGTGCTTCATTTTTTCTGAGTGAAGATTTTTTCTGGAATAAATCAGCATAGCCCGGAACTGCCGGCAGATTGGCATTTTCGTCAGTAAGAAACGACGGACGTATAAGAATATTCATCAGTATCAGTTCGTTGACTTTATTATAGCCGTGGATCTGTCCCGGTTTTACGCTGATGACATCCCCTGTCTTTAGAGGCCGTTTCGTGTCAGGGGTCATATGAATCCCTGTTCCGCTGTATACGATGGCGATTTCATGAAAATCATGACAATGGAGCGGATACGGGGGCTGAGGATTCCTGAATTCAAAGTGGCAGGGTGCATCTTCTGTCCAGAATTTCTGGGATAAAAGTTTATACATACCGACCTCTGACGGTATTATGCTAGTCAATGCCCGTTATGTCAAGGTAAAAAACTATGCCGCCTGCTACTATGACGATATGAAAAGTGCGATAGCAGTCATTGATATAGGAATGACAAATAAGAAAATTGTAATTTACGACGAGAATCTTGTTCAAACTGATGTCGTCTATAAAGAGTTCGCGCCGGTTATGATTCACGATCCGCATACGGGGTCGGAAATACCGGTCCATGATCTGTCCGGCATGGAAACGTGGTTTATCGGACAGCTTCGTAATTTTGCCGCACAATATCCGATACGTGCCATTTCGGTGACGACGCACGGGGCTACTTTTGTCTGTCTCGACCGCGACGGTCGTGTATGTGAACCGTGTATTTTTTATACCTATGATCCCGGCGAGCGTTTTCAGACGGATTTTTACAAACTCTGCGGAACCAGAGAGGATCTGCAGAAACAGACGTTTACGCCTGCTTTTTCTTCGTTGATAAATATGGCAAAGGGAATCCAGTTTTTACAGATTGCTTTTGCCGCCGGATTTAAAAAGACATCCGTTATTCTCGGCTTCCCGCAGTACTGGGGGTTCCGTCTGACCGGAAAAGCGGCGTATGAGCCGACGTACCAGGCCTGTCACACGTATTTATGGAATCAGACTGACTCGACCTGGTCGTCAGTCGTCGACAGACTCGGTATCAGGGACAGACTGCCGGAAAAATTCAATCCGACGTGCGGTATACTCGGAACGCTTACCGCAGAAATGGCCGGAAAGCTGCAGCTCCCGCCGTCGGTTATTGTAACGACCGGCATACACGATTCGAACGCTTCGCTCCTGCCGTATCTTGCTCATGCCGGAAAGTCGTCTGATGATTTTATTTTGAATTCAACCGGCACGTGGTGTGTCTGCATGCATCCGCAGGAACAGGCCGAATTTAAAGATGATGATATCGGCAAGGTTGTTTTTTTTAACAGAAGTGCCGTCAATAAACCGGTCAAGACATCCGTTTTTCTTGGCGGCATGGAAGTCGATACGTATGTGAAACTTTATCAGCGTGAGTGTGAAACAGACCGTTTTCCTGCTTCGGATGCCGACGCCGTCAGATCCCTGCTGGATGAACGGAATGTATTTATCATGCCTGAAGTCGTCAGGGGATCAGGCCAGTTTCCTGATTCCGAGCCCGGAATTTTTGAAGACGGTCGGTTTTATCCGCTGGAAACGCTGCGCGCGGATCTGAAATCCCGCAGCAGGCATGGTTCCGGAATTCCGCATATTCTGTCGGACCGTAAGCGTTTTTTTGCGGCACTTGATCTGTCGCTGGTTATTCAGACCGTGACCGCACTGCGCCGTGCCGGCATGAATAACGGCATGAAGATTTTCACGGAAGGCGGCTTTCGCCGCAACCGGTTATACAACAGTCTGCTGGCCTCTGTTCTTCCCGGAAACGAAGTACATCTGACGAATATGAAGGAAGCAACAGCTGCCGGTTGTGCCATGACAGCTCTTATGGCGCTCACCGGTAAAACGTATGCGGATCTTGCTCCGCTGATAGCGATTGAGCATACGCAGATACAGAAAATAGACGTGAGAGGATTTGAGGAATATCGTTCCCTGTGGATGACGCATGCACAGGGGAATTTATGATGTACCGGTGTATCCGGTACTATATTGATGGATACAGGAGTTATCAGGATGAAAATTATTGAAGCTGATTTTGTTAAAGGTTTTATACGACTCTGCAACGACGGCTGGGAACAGGGCTGGCACGAACGAAACGGCGGCAACCTTTCCTACCGGCTGAAGGCTGAGGAAATTTCTGCGGTTGCTCCGTTTTTGACGAGTGACAATCCGTGGGTACCGATCGGGACGTCGGTTCCGGAACTTGCCGGTGAATATTTTCTGGTGACGGGGAGCGGAAAATACATGCGCAATGTAATTCTGGACCCTGAAGCGAATATCTGCATCGTCGAAATCGACAGTACCGGCGATAATTATTGTATCAGATGGGGACTCCGGGGCGGCGGACGTCCGACAAGTGAACTGCCGACACATCTGATGAATCATGAAGTAAAGAAACGGGTAACGGGGGGACGCTACCGGGTTATCTATCACGCACACTGTACGAATGTAATTTCTCTGACGTTTGTGCTGCCGCTCAAGGATGAAGTTTTTACCCGGGAATTATGGGAATGTGCGACCGAATGTCCGGTCGTGTTTCCGGATGGTATCGGTGTTGTTCCCTGGATGGTACCCGGCGGACGGGACATTGCAGCCGCAACGAGCAGACTGATGGAAAAATACGATGTTGCAATCTGGGCACATCACGGGATGTTCTGTTCCGGTGAAGATTTTGATCTGACGTTCGGTCTTATGCATACCGTGGAAAAATCGGCTGAAATACTGGTGAAAGTACTGTCGATGGTTCCGCACAAACGGCAGACCATACAGCCTGACGATTTCCGCCGGCTGGCGAAAGATTTTAAGGTAACGCTGCCGGAACGGTTTTTGTATGAAAAAAAATAGCACACTATATTTTCCGAAGTTTTTAAAACAGTATGCTGTTTTGTTGCGAAGATAGAGATTCTGGTATATCTTATAAAGAGTAGAATAATTCGGATACTGGAGTTATTTTTAAATTTGAGCGGCTCCCGTATCTGCATACCGGATATACAGAGAATCTTTGAGCATGAAAAAAGAGAATCTTATAGACAGAAGACTTCTGACGTCCTTTTTAAAGGGATTTTCAAAAATTACCGGTCTCGGCTGTGCCGCTGTTGCTCCTGACGGAAAATTTTTAACGCCGCCAGTTGCTTTTACCGAGTTCTGCCGGATGGTCCGTTCTTCACCGGAAGGATACCGGCGCTGTGTTGCATGTGATCTTGAAAACGACGGGCTATATAAATGTCATGCGGGGCTTCTTGACAGCAGCTGCAGCATACAGCTGGATGGAGTGTGCGTATGCGATATAAAATGCGGGCAGATAAAGACTGAGGATTTTAAGGAGACTTCCATCAGAAGACTTGCAGGAGAGCTGGGGCTTGATGCCGGCAGGCTTTTTGCAGCGGCAGAAAAGGTTTACAGCAGGTCTGATGATGAAATAAACAGGGAAGTGGCCCTTTTGCGCGATTCGGTGACACTTTTTCTTAAAATGCAGAGCGCTAATCTGAAACTGACTGCTAAAAATGAACAGCTGCATATCAATAATGAAGAGACGACGCGGAATCTTAATAAATCAAAGACGGTAAAGAATGATTTTCTGGCGAGAATGAACCACGATATGCATACGCCGCTGACTGCAGTTATGGGGTTTGCCGATCTGGGATATGGAATTGCAACCGACCGCACGGTAAAAGAATATTTCGAAAAAATCAAGAATGCGGGCGAATATCTTCTCCGCCTGTCCGATGATATGCTCGATATACAGAGCGTCGGTGCCGGTCGTATAAAAATCCGGCCGGAAATAACCGACTGTATGGCTTTTGTTGAAAATATTGCGTCTATCATTTCGTATAAGGCTGCGTCGAAGGGATTACGTTTTACCTATTCGACTGATTTTACCGATGAAACGCGGAATCTTGTGTTTGACAGTATGCGCGTCGAGCAGATTCTGCTCCATATACTGAATAATGCGGTAACGTATAATACGCCCGGCGGATCAATTGACTGGCGGATGGAACATACCATACACGGAGACAAGGGAGTCGCTCGGCACATTATCCGCGATACCGGTATCGGTATGACAAAGGTACTATGAATACAGTAATGACGGTGTATGATATCCTTATCTGACGGGACAGGGAAACCGGTGGCAGGTTCAGACATTTGTTGAAGCTGCATTTGCAGACTTCGGGACAAAGGTTAATCTATACCGGTCACCGTATAGTTCGGAGCAGCACGAAGCCCACCTTCGTGACTGCGAATAGGAGAATGCGGTGTTTCTCACCGTCATTACTGTTTCCTTTCCTCCCATTATATCTTTTCAGGAGGTCCTTATGCCACTGCTATCCAGACGTTTTGTCGGTATTGATCTCGGTAAACGCACATACGAACTGCGTTTATTCGACCGTTCCGGTTCCGTTACCGGTTGGAATGGTACTACATCGCCTGACGGAAGAAAAAGCCTGTATGAAAGACTGCTGCCTGCCGATAAAGTTGCAGTTGAAGTTTGTGCTCTTGCTTTTGTCATTGCTGATGAAATCGCAGAATCTGTCGGCTGTGAAGTCGTCATTCTCAATGCATCTAAACTCGCTATTATTTACAGAACGACGAAGAAAACCGATAAGGAAGATGCTCTCAAATTGGCTCGTCTCATCAAAATTTATCAGAATGAAGATCTTCCCATTGTTCATCCGCCTTCAAAACAGGAAATCTACCGTCGAAGATTACTTGCTGAACATCGTCAGCTCAAACAGGACAAAACCCGTTGCATTAACCGTCTTCATGCCCTTTTCGTTCATTCGGGCATTACGTCTATTGCTAAAAAAGATCTTGCTGGAAGAAAGCGCAGAATTGCTTCTGTTGAACTCCTTTCCGGGTTCTTGAAGGAGTCTGCTTTACGTATTCTCGATTCCCTTGCTCTTCTTGATTCTCAGATTAAAATTATTGAGGACCAAATCGATACCATTGCTTCTCAGGATGAACGTATTCAGTCTGTTCAAACGATTCCAGGCGTTGGGCCTGTTACGGCTACCGCGTTTGTTTCTTACGTCAATGCCGATAATTTTTCAAACCTTTCACAGGTTGCTTCTTTTCTCGGCCTCGTTCCCAAAATTGATTGTTCATCTTCGATCAACAGATATGGTTCTATTACTAAATGCGGTAATTCTTATCTGCGCAGCCTTCTCATTCAGGCTTCCTGGGCTCTCGTTCGATCTCCCTCGGGAGGATATCTGAAAGATCAATATCTTTATATGACAAAAACGAAAGGAAAATTAAAGAAGAAAGCCATTGTTGCCATTGCCCGTAAGCTCTCTCAGTTTATGTTTGCAATACTTAAATCTGCTCAGCCTTATCAGCCTCGCCGATTTGTTTCTCCTGCTTCCCTTGCTTCTGCCGCTCTTTCCGGGTGATATTTTGTTTATTGACAAAATATCACATAGGAAGAATATCAGCAGCATATGTATGAACGTTTTTCCCGGGAACACGATGATTATTATGAACGGGGCGGCGGCAGCGGACTGGGACTTGCCATATCCAAAAGTCTCGTCGAACTCATGGGCGGATCTATCGTGTGTCAGAGTACGAAAGGTATAGGAACCGTTTTTACTGTTGCACTACCATTCGACGTTCCTGCTATAAAAAAATCGCAGAACGTTTCCGCCGTAAAGACCGGCAGCTGCGTTCTGAATTTGAAAAACCGCCACGTGCTGCTCTGCGAGGATAACAGGATAAATGCCGTTATAATCGGCAACCTGCTCCGGACAAAAGGAGTGATTACCGATTATGCGGAGAACGGCAGAATCGGTGTTGAAAAAGCGCGGAGCGGTGTGTACGATCTTATACTGATGGATATCCGTATGCCGGTTATGGACGGGCTTACGGCGGCTCTGACCATACGTAAATTTAACTCGACCATACCGATTATTGCTCTTTCCGCCAACAACTATATTGAAGACCGCAGAAAATCCATAAAAACCGGTATGAATGCGCATATCGGGAAACCTGTTAACACGGAAGAATTGTTTTCCGTTATAGCACACGCTGTTTTGTAGCTTTTTTCTGCCGGATAGCCTATACTGGATACCACTATAATAACGGAGCACTGATGAATTATTTTCTTTCTGCATTCACCGGGATGGTAGTTGCGGTTATGATAGCGATAAACGGTTTTCTTACGAGAATAACCGGAAGTTATCTGGCAACCGTAATTATACACATCTGCGGATTACTTGTCTGTACACTTGTCATTCTTATACTGCGTCCGAAAATCCGTGTCGACGGCGGAATGACGCTGATGGTTGCTGCCGGCGGGCTTATCGGTGTCGGTGCGACAGTTTTTAATAATGTGGCTTTTCTGTATATCGGCGTTACGCCTATTACGGCGCTCGGTCTGCTGGGACAGACCGTTACGTCTGTTTCGATTGACGCAGCCGGTGTTTTTGGTCCCCGTCCCCGATACACCTGGCGTACAGCGGCCGGTATCGCGCTGCTCACTGCCGGAATTGTGATAATGCTGGTTCTTTAGGAGGGGCTTATGTTGTTTTCAGTACTACTTTCTACGCTGGCGGGATCATGTATCGTGCTGCAGCGGATCGTGAATGCCAAGACTTCTGCAAAAAGCAGCACGCTGGCTGCCTGCCTGTATAACTATATTTTCGGGCTTGCCGGTGCCGTCGCCGTTATGCTGCTCCTGGGACGCAGTGATTTTACCCACGCCGCTGATCTGAAAAAGATTCCGGTATGGATGTATATCGGCGGGCCGCTGGGAATCGTAACCGTCGGTATTGCAGCCTTTGTTGCACCAAAAATCTCCCAGCTTGTCATGAGTCTGCTGATGTTTGTCGGACAGGTGTTCGCCTCCGTATTCATCGATATCATTATTCAGGGGTCGGTCAATATTCCCAATATTGTCGGCGGAATTTTCGCGCTGGCAGGATTGCTGCTCATTAATCTGGATGTAGACAAAAACAGGGAGCGGAGCTGAAAAAGTCGTTTTCTTTTTCAGATACTTGCTCTTTGCCGCTCCTGTTTGTATATTGTAAGTGTAAACAGAATCTGTATTTAACAGTCACATTAAAATGGAGTGTGTATGAAGAATCCCGACTTTTCTATTGCTTTTTATGATACCAGAGAGTATGACCGTGAATCTTTTACACAGGCGAATAAGAACTACCTGTATAATATTGATTTTTTTGATTTTCACCTGAATGAAAAAACGGCACTGACGGCAAAAGGTTATACGGTCGTCTGCGCATTTGTAAATGACCGTTTATCAGAAAAAGTTATAAAGGTTCTTTCCGAATGCGGTGTAAAACTTATAGCGATGCGCTGTGCCGGATATAATAATGTCGATCTCAAGGCTGCTGCACGGTACGGGCTCAAAGTTCTTCGTGTGCCGGCTTATTCTCCTCATTCTGTTGCAGAACATGCAGCTGCATTACTGCTTTCGATAACACGCAAAATTCCGCAGGCGTATCTGCGTACCAAAACCGGTAATTTTACGCTGAACGGTCTGACCGGCCGGGATCTGTTCGGCCTGACTGCCGGTATTCTGGGAACCGGACGGATCGGCCGTATTATGGCAGATATTCTTGCAGGTTTCGGTATGAAGATCGTGTTGTACGATGTATACCCGAATAAGGAGTGGGCGGCGGAAAAAGGCTATACCTACCTTCCGCTTGAAGAGTTTTTCACCAAAGTCGATGTCGTCAGTCTGCACTGCCCGCTGACAGAAGAAACCAAACATATCATTAATGCCGAATCGCTTAAACTGATGAAAAAAGATTCCGTGATTATCAATACCGGCCGCGGCGCGCTCATAGAAACAAAAGCACTTGTTGATGCGCTCAAAAAGAACCGTATCGGGGGTGCGGCGCTCGATGTGTATGAAGAAGAAAGCCAGTATTTCTTCAGCGACTGGTCCGTAAATGTTATAAAAGACGACGACCTTATCCGTCTTATGACGTTTCCGAATGTCATCATTACCGGGCATCAGGCTTTTCTGACTACTAATGCACTCAGTGCAATTGCAGACACAACGCTCGGCAACGTAAAATCATTTATGGCCGGCGACGAACTGAAGAACGAAGTAACGGTCTGACCGCTGTCAGGTCTGTTGAACGACGGGAAATTTTACGGTCCGCTATGAACGGAACCGTAAAATTTCCCGTTTTTTATTTTCCAAGGACGGCGGTAAAACGGTCGAACGCGGCACGCCCGGCATCGGTGTTTTTGTATACCCCTGCGTCTTCCAGTACTCTTTTGAAGACGTTTCCCGTTTCAGTCTTGAAAATGGCCCCGATCGTTTCTTTGGAAATATTCTTGTAGCGGGGAATAAAACTTTCAATCCAGTCTGCGTGTTTTGCCGTCATTTCATCAGCTCTGAGATCCTGCTGCGTGAGAACCGCAGTTTCTGCCTGCTCAAGTTCCGTTTTAAGCCGTGCCGGCAGAATGGCGAGTCCCATGACTTCGATAAGCCCTATATTTTCTTTTTTGATATGATGCAGTTCCGCATGCGGGTGGAATACGCCGAGCGGGTGTTCTTTTGTCGTAATATTGTTTCGAAGTACGAGATCTATTTCATAGTCCTCGCCGCGTCTGCGTGCGATCGGTGTAATCGTATTATGTTTTTCACCGTCCGTTTCGGCGAATATAAAGGCTTTTTCGTCCGTATACTTCCGCCATGCCTCGAGAATGCGTGTCGAAAGCTCCGTGAGCCGGTCAGAATCTTTTCCGGTCAGCCGTATGACGGACATCGGCCATTTTACGATTCCGGTTTTGACGTCGCCGAATCCGGGAACCGTGAATTCCCTGTCCAGCGCCGCACGTGCCAGCGGGAATACATAACGTCCTCCCTGATAATGGTCATGCGTCAGAATTGAACCGCCGACGATCGGAAGGTCGGCATTGGAACCAAGTATATACTGGGGAAACTGCCGTACGAAATCGAACAGATACCGGAATGTGTTCCTGCAGATTTTCATGGGTCGGTGTTCGAAGTTGAAGACAATGCAGTGTTCGTTAAAATAAACATAGGGGGAATACTGCAGCCCCCACTGTTCTCCGCCGAGCGTGACCGGAATAATGCGGTGATTCTGCCGCGCGACGCGGTTTGAACGTCCGTCGTATCCCTCGTTTTCCTTGCACAGCAGGCATGCCGGATATCCGCCCTGCTTTGCAAAACGTGCGGCTGCTATTTTCTTCGGATCTTTTTCCGGTTTTGAAAGATTGATCGTTATATCGATGTCTCCGTATTCCGAGGGTGTTTTCCATTTTATGTCTTTCGAGACACGGTACCGGCGGATATAGTTGGTATTCTGGCTGAAATCATAGTACCAGCCGGTTGCTTTTTCCGGAGCAGCACGGTAAAGTTCCCTGAATTTTGCACGAACGACGGACGGCGGCGGTACAAGAATTGCCATGATGCGGGTATCAAAGATATCACGGTCGGCAGTACTGGAAAGATCCGCCAGTTTTTTTTCTTCAGCATACGCAAGCATCTCTGCAAGGATTTCTTCAAGATTGTTTTTTTCTCCGTGCGGAAGCGCTGCGGCCTGGGTATAGTCCTCAAAGCCGTCGAGTTCAAAAAGATCAAGCAGACAGTTTTGTATATAGATACGATCATCAGGTTCAATTAATTTTGTTTCCAGCGCATAGGAAACAAGACGGTTTATATTTTGTAAAATTGTCATGATTTTTTATCATAGCGAGCGGCGGTGGCACTGTCAATAAAATCCCGGTACGGAAATTCGTTGACAGTACGTCATCATCCAATTATTTTTACGTGTTTGTCCACCTTGTTAAGGATTTCACAGCCGCTGCCGGTTACCAGTACCAGATCTTCAATACGTACGCCGGTTTTTCCGGGCAGATAAATTCCCGGTTCTATGGAAAACAGCATTCCGGTTTCTGCTTTTCCAGTATTTGCGGAACTGACATCTCCCGCCTCGTGATCGGTTTGTCCGATGAAATGACCGAGCCGGTGGGTAAAATACGGACCGTATCCTGCTTCAGTAATAACGGAACGTGCGGCAGCATCTATATCGCAAAGTCTGACTCCCGGTTTTACGAACGCTTCTGCTGTTTCATTTGCTTTTCGTACAATTTCGTACAGACGGAGCGCATCTTCCGGTACCGTTTTAAAATAGAATGTCCGTGTCATATCAGAACAGTACCGGTCCTTGCGGCATCCCATATCGATGAGTACGCAGTCGCCGGGTTTTACAATGGTTTCGTCCGGTTCATGATGGGGATCGGCGGCATTTTTTCCGAATGAAACAATTGTTGCAAAAGAAGGACCGTCCGCGCCTTCCTTTTTGAATTGGGCGGCTATATATTCCGCAACCTGTTTTTCAGTGATACCGCTCTGAACAAATTCCGCAGCCCGTTTCATGCAGGTATCGTTTATCCGGGAAGCAGCCTTCATGAGCTGCT
The DNA here is from genome assembly GCA_022640795.1 of Treponema sp. Lineage (GTDB taxonomy): Bacteria > Spirochaetota > Spirochaetia > Treponematales > Treponemataceae > Treponema_D. The sequence continues at coordinate 25,932 of JALCCK010000013.1, read as the reverse complement.
GTTCTTCTGCATCTTTGCGGGCCCGGACGGTGTCGATACACGCTGATCCGGGAACATACGTTACTCCTGCATTATACTCCATAAGCGGCAGTAAAAATCGTGCAGGCCAGTTTTTATCGATGCCGACCCGTCCGGTGCGTACCGTATTGTCAGCCACGATCCGTATTCCGTCGTCTGCGTCGTTTATCCAGATTTTTTCAACAGCTGACCCGGGATCAGCAAAGAGCCGGTTCAGAAAGAATTTATGTCTGCCGTCGGTACTCAGATACAGAACGAACAGGCGTTCGTACGGTTCCGTGTAAAATCCCGTCAGATACCAGATGCTCTGCGGATCGCTCACAATGAGGCCGTCCAGTTTCTGTCCGGCCATGGCGGAACATACCGCATCCAGTCTCGTCCTGATCATTGTACGCTGCCCGACAGCCGTACGGCGATTTCTGCCAGTTCAGCCTCTGTTTCAGAGAAAAACCGTGCAATATGGAACGTGTCCGCTACCGCATGACTTATTTCCATCGAAAGCGGCATCATCATTCTGTTTTCCTTTTTAACCGATTCACCGACGGTGACAATCGGAGCCAGATATTTCCCGCTTTCCGAAAGTTTCAGATCCACGGAGCTGAAGTGCAGCGACGGAATATAGGTGATGTCGAACGTATTGTCCGGTACATCGGGAATGCTGAATCCTTTTGCTTTTTTCCCGTTTTCAATGTCGGCGGCGCAGTGTGAATAAAATTCATCAAAATCAGTGTACCAGTCCGACCATATTTTCGTAAACGTTTCGGTATCTTTGTGAAAGACGGAATGCGCCGGAACTATTTTGTCCCATATCATGAGCCGTCCGTTTTCCCTGCAGTAGCCGACGCGGAATTCTTCGTGGCTGTTTACGGCGGCTGTGACTGCATACAGTACGGCAATGAAGAAATTTTTTTCTGCCTTTAGAGCCGCCTGGTAGATTGCGGTTACGTCGATATCGACCGTAATGGCGCACATACATTTTGTTCCGCGTGCATAATGCTCGTAATATTCTTTGCGTGGCCACGTATCCATATCGATAGATTTATAGCCGGCAGTCATTTCCATAATACATACCCCCAAAAAACGGAAAATTCTTGTAATCGGAACCGAAAAAGTTAAATTTTTCAGACCGCAATACTTCTAGTATACTGCATACCGGCACTTTTGTTTAAGAGTAAATTCGATATATCTTGACACGTTGTGGTATACTATAAACATAGAGAGATAAAATAATGATAAGAAAAATTATTCCTGTTACCCTGCTTACCGGCTACCTCGGGTCCGGCAAGACAACGCTTTTAAACAATGTTCTGAACAACGGTAAGGGACTCAAGGCTGCCGTTATCGTAAATGATATCGGCGAAGTGAATATCGATGAGCAGCTCATCAGTGGAAGCGGAGAAGGGGCGGTTATCCCGCTTTCCAACGGTTGTATCTGCTGTACGCTCAGAAAAGATATGGTAAAACAGATACAGGAACTTGTACTGGCTGAGAAATATGACCATATTCTGATTGAAGCGAGCGGTATCTGTGAACCTGCTCCCATTTCTCACGCGGTAGCAAACCTTGAAGGCGCCCGGCTCGATAATATTATTACGATTGTCGATGCACTTCGGCTGGCAGATGAATTCGGGTGCGGTGAAAAGCTGGTGGCATCGTATGATGAAACGCATCACCTTGTTCACCGGGAAGGGGCCGGCACTGCACAGAGCGACGATATAGAACGGCTGCTTGTGCAGCAGATAGAATTCTGTACGACTATCGTCATTAATAAAACGGATACGGTAACACCGGAGCAGCTGGCAACGGTACGTACTGCGATACATCATCTGCAGCCCGAAGCAAAGATTATCGAAACGACATTCGGCAAAATAGAATTCCGCGATATACTCGATACATGGCTGTTCGATTTCGATAAGGTGTACAAATCGGCCGGATGGATACAGGCTTTACAGGAATCTGAAACCTGCAGACCTGAAGTTGAAGAATACGGAATCGTTACTTTTGTCTATGCACGGAACCGGCCGTTTATTGCAGAGCGATTTAAATTGTGGACGCAGCAGATTCCCGCTGCGCTGATCAGAAGCAAAGGAATCGTCTGGTTCGGGAATGCGCCCGAGCGGTCCTACCTCTTCGAGCAGTCCGGACGGGAACTGATGACCAGGGAATTCGGCCGCTGGACCGGCGGTGACGAAATGATAAAGCTGGTATTCATCGGACGAAATCTTGATCAGAAGAAAATCGTTTCAGACCTCGACCAGTGTCTTGCCGCCGGTTAGCAGTTATTTCAGCACCGGGCTTCTTTCTGCAGCCGTTCGAGCAGAAACGGAAATGCGCTTTCAAAATCGACGCCGTACCAGTTGTGGTCTTTGTGAGCAGTTGTCTCTTTTATTGAGCGGACGACAAAGTCAGCCGCCAGTCTGAGCGCATTGCCAAGTGTCAGTCCGCGCATCAGAGCGCCGACGCAGACACTGGCAAAGATATCTCCCGTTCCGTGAAAACTCTGCGGAATTTTTTCATGAAAATATGATGAAAATTCTTTTGTCGTCGAGTCGTATGACATAATACCGAGTTTTTCCGGTTCAAACGAAACACCTTTGACAACGACTTTTCCGGCGCCGAGAGCGGCAAGCTTCAGAAGAATGTCCCTGATGTATGCTTCATCATAGCCTTCAGCCCGATACGGTATACCGAGCAGATACGATGCTTCCGTCAGATTCGGTACGATGACGTCTGCTTTCCCGGCCAGTTTTGCCATGGCTGCAGCAAATTCCGGTGTGAATCCGGGATAAAGTGCGCCGTTGTCGGCCATACACGGATCTACGAACAGCAGTGTTTTTTTTGTTCCGAATTCAGTAAACAGGGTATTCATCAGTTCGAGCTGTTTGAACGAACCGAGATACCCGGTATAGATTGCATCGAAAGTGAAATTTTCTTTTTTCCAGTGTGCAAGAACCGGAAGTATATCGTCCGTCAGATCCCGGAAGGTGAAATTTTTGAATGCAGTATGCGTTGAAAGTACAGCGGTCGGAAGAACTGCCGTTTCAACGCCCATTGCAGAGATAACCGGAAGTGCCGTCGTAAGCGAACACTTTCCGATACAGGAAATATCCTGAACGGTAACAATGCGTTTCATTTTTATATACCTCTTTTTATTGCATATACTGACAACGCCGGACGTTGTCAGTTGCAGCAGTGCGGGTTACCGGCTTCTGCCGAAATCGATCCTTCTTTATTTTCCGCAAGCATTTCTTCCATCGTGTGCCATCCGAGCACTGCGCATTTTACGCGTGCAGGCATGTGCGAGATATCCTGCAGGGAAGACGCTTCGTCGAGTTCTTCTATTTCCGCCTCGCTGGCTTTTCCCTGAATCATCCGGATAAAAATATCTGCAAGCTGCAGTGCTTCTTCCTTTGATTTACCGATTACGAGGTCGAGCATCATGTCTACCGAAGCCTGCGAAACAGCGCAGCCGCTTCCGGTATAGCTTCCGTCGATGACGCTGCCGTCCTGAATTTTCAGATTAAGCGTTATATCGTCGCCGCAGCTCGGATTAACCCCACGGAGCGAGAGCGAGGGATTTTCCATCGGTTTTTTGTGCGAGGGATTCAGATTGTGTTCGTTCAGAATTTCCCGGTACAGCGTTTTAAGCTCCATACCCCATCTCCTTCCGTACGTTTTTCAGTTTATCGATAAAATACGCAATTTCATCTTCCGTATTATAAAAATAGACGCTTGCCCGGGCCGTAGACGGCGTTCCCATATACTGCATAAGCGGTTGTGCACAGTGATGCCCGGCCCGTACCGCTATAGCGTCCGTATCGAGCAGCGATGCCATATCGTGCGGATGTACGCCGTCAAGCGTGAATGTTACAATGCCGCACCGTTTTGTACCATCAGTCGTTCCCAGAATACGGAGTCCCGGTATGCTTTGCATACCGGCGATCATAAGCGAAGCAAGCTTATTGTCGTGGTCAATAATGTTTTTCATACCGACTGACTGGATATACCTGATGGCAGCGGCAAGACCTGCTGCGCCTGCGGCGTTTACCGTTCCTGCTTCAAATTTATGCGGAAGTTCCGCGTACGTTGCGCTTTCTCTCGTTACATATTCGATCATTTCTCCGCCGGTTAAAAACGGCGGCATGTTTTCAAGCAGTCGTTTTTTTGCGTAGAGCACGCCGATTCCCATGGGAGCACAGAGTTTGTGTCCGCTGAAGGCAAAGAAGTCGACGTCGAGATTCTGTACATCGACCTGCAGGTGCGGTGCAGACTGCGCTCCGTCTACGACGATGACGGCACCAAACCGGTGAGCCAGCGCCGCAACTGCTTTTATCGGATTCGTAGTCCCCAGTACGTTGCTTACGTGGGCCAGTGCTACTATTTTTGTCTGTGGACCTATTTTCGAAGTAAATTCTTCCGGCGGAATACTGCCCGTTTTCTTATCGCATTCCAGAAATACAAGTTTCGCTCCGGTTCGGCGGCAGGCCATCTGCCACGGCAGCAGATTGCTGTGATGCTCCATGACCGAAACGACGACTTCGTCTCCCGCTTTCAGTGTCGAAAGTCCGTAACTGTATGCGACAAGATTAAGCGATTCGGTCGCATTTCTGGTAAATATTATTTCGCAGTCTTCAGCAGCATGTATGAACCGTGCTGCCGTGTGCCGGGCATTTTCGTATACTTCGGTAGCACGGACGCTCAGCCCGTACAGTCCTCTCAGCGGATTTGCATTATCGGTCTCGTAGAATTTCGTTACGGCAGCGATAACCTGTGCGGGCCGCTGGGTCGTCGCAGCGTTATCCAGATAAACGAGATTTTTATTTTCCGCTGAAGAAAAGATGGGGAAATCCTGCCGGTACTGATTATTCATTGCCGAACGCCTCATCCGTGTATTTCTTTATTCTGGCAGCAGTTTTTTCGTCCGGTATTAAATCGGCGACACTTTTGATTTTTGCCCTGCTCATCATACGTTCTGCCGTTTCTTTTTTTATTCCGCGTGCGTTCATGTAGAAAAGCACATCTTCGCCGAGTTTCCCGATCGTAGCGCCGTGTTCTCCCTGAACATCTTCTTCATCGCAGAGAATAACCGGTATGTTTTTATTAACGGCCCCGGGGCTCAGCAGCAGCGTTTCTTCCTGTTCGTCACCGGTTGAGCCGGAACAACCGTTCCGGAAGTCGATGGTACCGCGATAGATTTTTTTTGCAGTATCTTTTACGACTCCTTTTACTTTCATGGTGCTGGCAGTCTTCTTTCCAGTATGTGTTACAACGTAATTCATGTCGAGTTTCTGCTCATCACGGCAGAGATAGGCCGTATCGCTGTTAAAACCGGATGAACGGCCGGTCAAAGAGGACGAGACTCCTGCATAGATTTCTTTTCCGCCGAGTTCAATCTGCGTTACGTCCATAAAAGCTCCCTCTTCACAGATGGAACCGGTATCGTCGAGCTGAATAAAATTTTTACCCAGCAGCTGGACTTTTACGAGATGGACACGTGAATTTCTGTCACAGTAGACTTTCGTCTGGACCGTCTGGAACCCACCTGCTTTCGGATTGGAGCTGTAATTCAGGATTACCGTAATTTCCGCCCCTTCTTCTGCGTGAATAATCTGACTGGAGAATGTCCCTGTATTGTTTTTCAGGTCGAAATTCATGACAACGGGGGTTTTTACTTTGACACCCCGTTTTATAATAAGTGCCGACGGTGCCGTTTCCACTTCCTGCAGCACCGTATCGATATTTTTTCCCATTCCGGTGACAACCGGTTTCAGACTCATTGCAATGCCGATTCCGTTTTCTTCGTACAGCACACCTTCCGGCAGCCTGGAAACAGAAGGTTTCCCGTTTCCTTTTATGTCGACTTCGTATTTGATGCGGGCCCGGTTCATATCGAGCCAGTTCCATGTCAGTGTCGGCATCTGGTTGACTGTAGTCTCTATATTCTTCATCAGAGCGTTCCTTTCATTTCAAGACGAATGAGATTATTCATTTCTACTGCGTATTCGAGCGGCAGTTCCTTTGATACGGGATTCGCAAATCCGCTGACAATCATAGCCCGTGCCTCATCTTCGCTGATTCCGCGCGACATAAGGTAAAATACTGCGTCGTTGCTTATTCTTCCTATTTTTGCTTCGTGCCCGATGTCCGCGTCGTCGGTCAGCACCGTCATCGCCGGAACCGTGTCGCTTCTGGATTTACTGTCGAGCATGAGGCTCTGACAGGATACCGATGCTTTACTGCCTTTTGCTTCTTTTCCGATATAAACGGCGGACCGGTAGGTGCAGACCCCGCCGTCTTTTGATATTGATTTCGTATTTGTTACGCTGGAAGTATGCGGTGCAAGATGGATCATTTTAGCACCGGTATCCAGATTCTGACCTTCACCGGCAAAGGTTATTCCGGTATATTCAGCCCGTGCGTTACGTCCGATAAGGTCGCTTTCCGGATACAGATAGGAGACATGTGAACCGAATGAACCGGAAACCCACTCGATGGTGGCGTTTTCTTCAACGCGTGCGCGTTTGGTATTCAGGTTGTACATGTTTTTCGACCAGTTTTCAATAGTTGAATACCGGAGCCGCGCATTTTTTCCGACGAACAGTTCCACACATCCGGCGTGCAGGTTTGCGACGTTGTATTTGGGAGCGGAGCAGCCTTCTATGAAATGCAGATCGGCTCCTTCGTCCACGATGATAAGCGTATGTTCAAACTGCCCGGCTCCTTTTGCATTCAGCCGGTAATACGACTGGAGCGGAAAAGAAAGGTGCACGCCTTTCGGAACGTAAACGAAGGAACCGCCGGACCATACCGCACCGTGCAGTGCGGCAAATTTATGATCCTTCGGCGGTACGAGTTTCATAAAATGTTCTTTTACCATATCGGCATAGGGACCGGTAAGAGCGCTTTCCATGTCCGTATAGACAACACCCTGTCTGGCGACTTCTTCCCTGATATTATGATACACGTTTTCGCTGTCGTACTGGGCTCCGACACCCGCAAGAGATTCACGTTCGGCCTGCGGAATACCGAGTTTTTCAAACGTGTTTTTAATATCTGCAGGAACTTCGTTCCAGTCTGCGCTCATTTTTGTGTTCGGACGCACATACGTGGCAATCTGGTCCATATCGAGTCCCTCTATCGAGGGGCCCCAGTCGGGAACTTTCAGCTGATTATAGATGTCGAGCGATTTGAGCCGGAAGTCCTTCATCCACTGCGGGTCATGTTTTTCTTCTGAAAGTTTGAGTACTATTTCAGGCGTCAATCCCTGCTTGAAGCGGTAAAAACTGCTTTCGTCATCCTTGAAATCATACAGCGAGTGATCTATATCCTGAATGACTGATTTTTCTTTTTTTATGTCACTCATGTGCCGTCCCCGTTTCCCTGCTGAAGTTTTCGAAGCCGTGTTCGTTGACTTCCCGGATGAGCGAATCGTCTCCGGTTTTTACAATTTTACCCTTTACCATAATATGGGTAAAATCCACTTTGAGACTTTCCAGGATTTTTGTTGAATGGGTGATGATCAGCAGCGCTCCGTCGTCTTTTTTCTGGTATTCTTTTATACCGTTCGATACGGTACGAACTGCATCGACATCGAGCCCTGAATCCGTTTCGTCGAGAATTGCAAGTTTCGGTTCGAGCATCAGCAGCTGCAGTATTTCCGATTTTTTACGTTCACCGCCTGAAAATCCGACGTTGAGGTCTCTGTTTGCGTATGATTCGTCCATGTTGAGAAGATGCATTGCCGCTCTCAGTGCTTTTTGATACTGGAACAGTTTTACGTGCTCTCCCGTTTTCTGCTGCAATGCATTTCTGATGAAGGATTCAAGCGATATACCCGGTACTTCGAGCGGATTCTGAAACGAGAGAAAAAGGCCGAGCCGCGCACGCCAGTCTGCACTTTCATGCGTTATATCCTGTCCTTCGAACGTAATTTTTCCACTGTCGACCGTATAAGCCGGATGTCCCATAACGGTATAGCCGAGCGTGGATTTTCCAGCCCCGTTCGGTCCCAGAAGAACATGCGTTTCACCCCTGCCGACGGCAAGATTTATTCCCTTTAATACAGGTGTACTATCGATACTTACTGAAAGATCGCTGACTTCAAGCAGCTGCTGTGCCATAAAAAAGCTCCTTTTTAGCCCCAGGGGCCGGTATAATTGTCTATATAAATACTAGGTATTTTAGTTTACTAGAATATACTCATTTTATCGTAAAAAGACAATCTATGGAATACTTTTTTCTTGTTACGGGCGGTCTTTGTTTTTATGCCAGTATAGACAAAGGAAGTTTATGTTCCTATAATTATGCACAACGTTTTTACTTAAGGATACTTATTATGGGAATTGTACTGGCCATGCGTGGCGCCGTTGCACAGGGAGTGCTCTGGGCAATCATGACGCTCGGCGTTTATCTTACTTTCAGAATTTTGAATATTGCCGACCTTACGGTTGACGGCAGTTTTGCTACCGGGGGTGCGGTTACCGGCGTTCTTATTGTCGGCGGAATGGATCCGCTGCTGTCGCTTCTTATAGCATTCTGTGTCGGTATGCTTACCGGACTTGCTACCGGACTGCTGCATACGAAACTTAAGATAGATGTCCTTCTTGCAAGTATCCTGACAATGATTGCACTGTATTCCATAAATATACGGATAATGGGAAAAGCCAATACGCCGCTGCTCGGGGTTGAAACCGTGATGACACGGATACAGGCTGTTACCGGTGTGTCGACGACTGTGGCATCGCTTATTACGGGAATCATTTTCTGCGCCGTCATTATAACGCTGATGTACTGGTTTTTCGGTACGGAACTCGGCAGTGCCATCCGGGCAACCGGCAACAATGAACACATGGTCCGGGCGCTCGGTGTGAATACCGACAGAATGAAAATTCTGGGACTGATGCTTTCCAACGGACTTGTTGCGCTGTCAGGTGCGCTTGTTGCACAGAGTCAGGGATATGCCGACGTCGGTATGGGGACGGGCACTATAGTTATCGGACTTGCTTCCATTATTATCGGCGAAGCGCTTATGGGCAGACGGTATTCATTTCTGTATTACCTTATTTCCGTTATGGTAGGTTCTATCATTTACCGCATCATTATTGCAATTGTACTGCAGCTTGGTCTGAAGTCGACAGATCTCAAACTGCTGACGGCAATTATAGTCGCAATAGCGCTTGCGTTCCCCGTTTTAAAAGTCCGCTTTTCCCGCCGCCGGCTGCCCGGGATAAACCCTGATGATAAAGAAACACCGGCAGAACGTAACAGAACTGATGACCCGTCAAATACGGCGTCTGAGACGACGGGGGAGGAACTTTGATATGCTGAAATTATTTAATGTTTCGAAAACGTTCGATCCCGGAACCATCACGGAAAAACAGGCTCTGATTGACATAAATCTTGAAATTGACGACGGTGATTTTGTTACCGTTATCGGTGGAAACGGGGCAGGAAAATCTACGCTGCTGAATCTTATTGCCGGTGTACATTTTACCGATACCGGTTCCATATTCCTCGACGGTATGGATATTACCGGAATGAAAGAACATGTCCGCGCGAAGTATCTCGGGCGCGTATTTCAGGATCCGATGTGGGGAACCGCTTCCAATATGCAGATAGAAGAAAACCTTGCAATGGCCATGCGGCGCGGCAAGCGGCGTAATTTGAGCTGGGGCATCCTTCCTGCGGAGAAGCAGCTCTATTATGAAAAGCTCAAACTCATCGATCTGGGACTGGAAAACAGAATGTCCAGTAAAGTCGGACTGCTTTCCGGCGGTCAGCGGCAGGCGCTGACGCTGCTCATGGCTACGCTGAAGAAACCGAAACTGCTGCTGCTTGATGAACATACTGCAGCTCTTGATCCGAAAACCGCAAAAAAAGTTCTGAACCTTACCCAGACTATTATTGAGCGGGATCATCTGACTGTTTTTATGGTTACGCATAACATGCGTGATGCCATAAAATACGGGAACCGGCTTATCATGATGAACGAGGGCCGTATTATGTATGACGTAAAGGGAGAGGAAAAAGCGCATCTTGCGGTTGCAGATCTGCTTGAGATGTTCGAAAAAGCAAGCGGCGGGGAATTCTCCAACGACAGAATGCTGCTGGGGTAACTCAAACCGTAGCTCGTAAAATACTGAAAAATGTGGTATGATAGTCAGAACCTGCCGGGAGCACTTTTCCCGGCAGTACGTTGTACGACCCGGAGGATATATGCAGTTTACAGATAGTGAATTTTATACGGACAAGGTACCGAAGAAACTTCCGAAGTCCGTTGCCTTTTTTTACGTACTTGTTTTTTTTGTTCCTGTTGTTGCGGTATCGCTTGTACCGATATATCTTGGATTTCTTGATGCGGCAACCGTTATAGCGCTTGTAACAGCGCCTCCTACCATTATTTCCTTTATAATTGTAGTAGCAGCAGCGCTCTTCTGCTACAAACACTTCGTAAAAAAGATTCTTGCCTACGACGGTTCCGATGCATCTATTGCCACTGCAAACGGTGCAGAAAAAAAATTTGTTATTCTGGCTATCGTTATTCCGGTTGTTAACGGTTTTTTTATTCCGGTTCTGATAAAACTGGATTCCCTTATGCTGGGTATTTCCGTCAGACTGCTGCCGATGCTGTTCATCTCCGTTTCGCAGCTTTTTCTTTTTTCACTTTTCTTTTACATCCATTTTATTCAGCGGCTGGAAAGTGCGGTTTCGTTTCTTCCGCTGCGCCGGCAGGATATTCCGCTGACGCTCGTTGCACGCTCGACGCTGGTTGCCTTTTTCAGCTGTATCGGAATTTTCATGATCAGTATAACACCGTTCCTTGCCGCAAACGGTTCGGGAGCGGATGCCGTTTCCATTTTTCTTACGAAGACGCTGCCCTGCGGCGTTGTCGCTGTACTCCTCGGAATTCTCGATAATTTTCAGAATATGAGAGGAGTCAAAAACCGGCTTCATGATATTTCGGCATTTACCGAAAATATTGCCTCCAGAGACTATACCTGCCCGTATACCCGGGTACACGGACGGGACGAACTGGGAATTCTTGTAAACGATTTGAACCGTTTCTATAAAACGACAAAGGATTTGCTGACGGAACTGCAGGGGTCGGTGAGAAAATCTACTGATTCCGCACAGGATCTTTCCACGAGTATGGCTGAAACGTCGTCTGCGGTTACGCAGATTGCGGCGAATATCGAATCGGTAAAGAACCAGATGGTAAATCAGGCGGCCGGCGTTGAAGAAGCGCAGGCAACCGTCAACACAATTCTTGACCACATAAAAGGACTTAATACCGACGTCGACCGCCAGTCTTCGAATGTTTCTACGTCGTCTTCCGCTGTCGAGGAGATGGTCGCCAATGTCAATTCGGTTACGGAAATCCTCAAAAAGAACACGGTGTCAGTTAACTCCCTGAACGAGGCATCAGGAATCGGACAAACCAAGGTTGAGGATGCGGTAAAGACATCCCAGACGATTCTTGATGATTCCGAAGGGCTGCTTGAGGCGACTTCCATTATACAGAATATTGCGCGCCAGACGAACCTCCTGGCCATGAATGCGGCAATTGAAGCTGCTCATGCCGGAGAAGCCGGAAAAGGATTCGCCGTTGTTGCCGATGAAATCAGAAAACTTGCGGAACAGTCGAATGTTCAGGGTAAGACCATTAACGGTAAACTGAAAGCACTGTCGGAATCGATCGCGAATATTTCCGACAGTACAAAACTGGTTCAGGAGCAGTTCGGTGTAATCTTTAATCTTTCCAATACCGTCAAACAGCAGGAAGAGATCATAATGGCGGCGATGCAGGAACAGACGTCGGGAAACGAACAGGTGCTTACCTCTATAAAGAGTATTGACGAAAGCATGAATGTCGTAAAGAACAGTTCTGAAGAAATGCTTTCGAGTGGAAAACAGATCGTGGAAGAAATGGAAGTTCTGGCAAAGGTTACCATGAAGATAAACGGAGCCATGAATGAAATGTCGTCCGGAACGACACAGATAACAGCTGCAATACATACCGTTAACGATGCATCACTTGAAAACAGCAGTAATATCCAGACGCTTGCTTCTGAGATTCAAAAATTTCATACTGAAGACAATGCTGACTGACAGATCTTCATTGTACAACCTGCTGCCGGTTATTCCGGTTGTGTTCCTCGTGTTTTTTGCAGCCGGCTGCGTTTCGGCTCCGTCCGCCGTACCGGGGGGAGCGGCTTCCGCTGCAGCCGGGTCTGCAGTGGAACCGGGGATACAACAGGATGCGCCGGCCGTATATAATCCCTGTCAGGACTGGAAATCGAAAGGTTTCGGCAGCAGCTGTCCGCAGTATATTATAACGGCACTTGATCATGATTTTACACTGCTGCGGGCTGCATTCCCTGCCGCTGCGGGAAAAACTGTTCTGGTTGTCTATGCAGCCCGTACTAATCTTGATCAGGCATATTCGGCAGCGGCGGCGTTTGATCTGCAGCAGGCAGCTGCGGGTTTCCGGAATGTAACGAAACTGGATGATACGTGGCTTTATATTCTGCCGGAAAACGCCGCAGGCGGAATGTATCTTGCAGCCCGTATTTATACGGCGGATTCCGATTCTGCTGCGGCTCCGGACGACCTGCTTTTTCCGACGGATGCCGGTACTGCTGAACAATTCCGCATTGAATAAACCCCTTAAAATTGCTATAGTTACTATATAAAAATCTTATCAGTCTATTATTTTCTCTATAAATAGTAAGGAGCAGACATGGCAGATACAATGCATGCATTACAGAAAAATCCGAACTGGAAAGGGAGACGGGGCCCTGTCGTTTTCGTCATCATGGACGGTGTCGGTTATGGTAAATATGAAGCGGGGGATGCGGTAAAGGCATCACGTATGAAATATCTTGACTGGTTTACCGCGAATTGTCCCCATACGAAATTGAAGGCGCACGGAACTGCTGTCGGGCTTCCGAGTGACGACGATATGGGGAACAGCGAAGTCGGTCATAATGCAATCGGTTGCGGCCGTGTTTTTGCGCAGGGCGCAAAGCTCGTTTCCGGTTCTCTGCAGAGCGGTAAGATGTTTGCCGGTGAAACGTGGAAAAAGCTGACCTCAAATGTCAAAAACAAAAACAGTACCCTGCATTTTATCGGCCTTCTTTCCGACGGAAACGTACATTCTCATATTGATCACCTTAAAGCAATGATCAAAGAGGCAAAAAAAGAAGGAGTGACCAGAATTCGTGTGCACGCTTTAATTGACGGCCGGGATGTCGGTGAAACGTCGGCTCTCGAATATGTAACGCCGTTTGAAGCATTTCTGAAAGAACAGAGTACGGACGGCTGTGATTACCGGATTGCTTCCGGCGGCGGCCGTATGTGGATAACCATGGACCGTTATAACGCAGACTGGTCTATGGTCGAACGGGGCTGGAAATGTCACGTGCTCGGCGAAAGCCGCCAGTTTGCAAGCGCGACCGAAGCTATCGAAACCTACCGGAAGGAAAATCCCGGCATGATTGACCAGGATCTGAAGGATTTCTGCATTGCGGAAGACGGTAAACCGATAGGAACCATAAATGACGGCGACAGCGTCATTTTCTTTAATTTCCGCGGAGATCGTGCGCTTGAGATTACCGCCGCATTTGAAACCGGTGCTGATTTTGATAAATTCGATCGTAAACGGGTACCGCAGGTTGAATATGCCGGTATGATGGAATACGACGGTGATCTGCATATCCCGAAACAGTACCTTGTCGAACCGCCGTCGATCGATCGTACGATGGGTGAATATCTGACGAAAAGTGGTGTTCATCTGCTGGCTATTTCGGAAACGCAGAAATACGGACATGTGACCTATTTTTTTAACGGCAACAAGCTCGGAAAATTCGATGAACAGCTCGAGGATTACGAAGAGATAAAATCGGATGTTGTTCCTTTTGAACAGCGCCCGTGGATGAAATGTGCCGAAATTACGGACCGCGTTATTGCGGCTGTTGAAAGCGGAAAGTACGACCACATCCGTTTGAACTATCCCAACGGCGATATGGTCGGGCATACCGGTGTGTTCAATGCCGTCGTCTGTTCTATGGAAGGCATGGATCTGCAGCTTGGACGGCTCAGAACCGCGGTTGAAAAAGCCGGCGGCATACTCTGCCTGACAGCCGATCACGGAAACTCTGACGATATGTACGAGCACGACAAGAAAAGCGGTGCAGTTAAGATAAAGGCGGACGGAGAACCCAAGGCAAAAACGTCACACAGCCTGAATCCGGTTCCCGGCATTATTTATGATCCGGAATACAAGGGTGAATACGATAAAACCCTCAACGAGGGGCTTGGTATCAGTTCGTGGGCTGCGACGCTTATCAATTTGATGGGATTTGAAGCACCGACTGATTACGATAAAAGCCTCATAACCTTAAAATAGCGTCGTTACCCGGAAAACGCTGTCAGACCGTCTGTTTCGCCGGACGGTCTTTTTATTTTACCGTGTCTGTGCAGAATTTTTTCCAGCAGTCAGGCTGGTATCCGCAGCAGGCTCCGGCACCGTTTCTGACGACAGGTGTCTTCATAAGCTGCGGTTCGGCCGTGAGTTTTTCGGGAATGTCCTCTTCACTCAGCCATGCAATGCGGGAATAGTCCCTGCTGTCGCGGTCGATAAGATTTTCGATACCGCCCACTGCCTTCACGACGGATTGAAATTCCCGGGGACTCATTTCTTTTTCGAAGAGATTTATCAGCTGAAATGGTATTCTGCGTTCCCTGAAGAACCGTTCCGCCTTTTTTGTATTTTTACATTTCGGTGTTCCGAAAATCTGGATCATACCGGCTCCTTTTGTTTATAGTACTATAAACAGATAAAATCGTCAAACTTTGTTCACGCCGTGAACCTTCCATAAATGACGAAATTATAGTATACTTGCATCAATTGTAAAGGTCTGTTGACTTTTGCAACAGGCTTTACCGGAATTTATAAAAATTTGCTGTACAAATTTTTATAAATTCCGGTATCCACATTAAGAAGTAAGAAGGGAACTATGTCGTATACTATTGCTGTCGCAGGGACCGGATATGTCGGTCTTGCAAATGCAGTGCTTCTGGCGCAGCACAATAAGGTTTTTGCTGTCGATATCCTTCAGGAAAAAATCGATAAAATAAACAGAGGAATTTCACCGATAGTTGACAGGGAAATTTCCGACTACCTGAAAAAAGGAACGCTTGATCTTACCGCCGTACTGGACGGTGAGTATGCGTACCGGAATGCTGATTTTGTGGTCATTGCAACACCGACCAACTATGACCCCCAGAAAAACTATTTTGATACCAGTTCCGTGGAATCTGTTATCGAACTGGTTCTGAAAGTCAATCCTGCTGCCGTTATGGTTGTGAAGTCGACCGTACCTGTTGGCTATACGCAGACTGTCCGTGAAAAATACAATACGCAGAATATCATTTTCAGCCCTGAATTTCTTCGTGAGGGGAAGGCTCTGTACGATGATCTGTATCCGAGCCGTATTATCGTCGGGGCCCCCGATTCCATGAAGGATACGGCGAAAACTTTTGCCGGTCTGCTTGCCGAAGGTGCACTCAAAAAAGATATAGATATCCTGTTAACGCATTCTACCGAAGCGGAAGCGGTAAAACTGTTTGCCAATACCTATCTTGCCCTGCGCGTCAGTTTTTTCAATGAGCTCGATACCTATGCGGAAGTACGTGAACTTGATACGAAACAGATAATCGAAGGGGTCTGCCTTGATCCCCGAATCGGAGTTTTTTATAACAATCCGTCGTTCGGGTATGGCGGATACTGCCTTCCGAAGGATTCGAAACAGCTGCTTGCCAATTTTAACGATGTTCCGCAGAATATCATGAGCGCCATCGTACAGGCGAACCGGACACGGAAAGACTTTATTGCCGACCGTGTTCTTGCAAAAGCCGGTTATTATCGTTCTTCTGCGTTGTATGACAGAAGCAAAGAACATCCTGTAACGGTCGGCGTATACCGGCTTACCATGAAGTCGAATTCGGACAATTTCAGACAGTCTTCGATTCAGGGAATCATGAAGCGCGTGAAAGCGAAAGGTGCAACGGTCATTATCTACGAACCGACGCTGAAAGACGGTGAAACTTTTTTCGGCAGCCGCATCGTGAACAATCTTGCCGAATTCAAACAGGAATCCGACGTTATCGTTGCAAACCGCTATGACACAGTACTTGACGACGCAAAAGGCAAGGTTTATACCCGGGATCTTTATACACGTGATTAACGTTTTTTCAACCGGCGGCAGTCACGCTTCCGGCTGAAGATATTTCATTCCGGATGACGGATACTGTACACTAGTTGATAAGCAGCAGCAGATAGGTTGCTCCTATAACGCATGCATAAACAACCGCTGGAAAGAACGGATTCCTGACAAATCTCTGTATTCTTTTTTTCATGGCGAAGTCTCCACATATAAGTTTTATTATTGTAGATAAAAGCATTGTTTTTGTCAATCTTATAAAATTTTGTTATAGGAGAACTTTTATAAAATCATGATGTGGTATGTGCCAGCAGTTTTCCCAATTTCCTGAAAAATTTTGTCTGTCGTTCCAAGAACTTGAAAACTGGTGCGGCGTGAGTCTTTAAATCCGCAAGCGTGAAGAGTAAGGGTGATTGCATTATACTGACGATTCGCTGATCGGAAATTAACTGTACTTTATTAAACTGGAATTTTGGCTGTTGTATCATCTGCAGAATATCGGCCGGTATGGAACCGCTTTCTTTTATACGCTGCTGCAGCTGTACATCGGCCAGTTTATAATAGGGAATATAGTTAGAAGCTTTGAACTCCGATGAAAAATAATGCACTATTTTTGCGCTACCAAGAAAAGCAAGGCCTCCATGTGCAGGCTGACAGTTCCATTCACCCGGCAGTAGTTTTATTTTGAGCCCGGTAAGATAATTTGCCTGATTCAATGCTGACTGATCATGGAAATCATGTTTTCTGTATGCGGAATATCGCCATGCGTCGTTCCATGCCGTAAAAAAACGTTTTGTGAGGTCGTTGTTTTCTGCATAAAGCAACCCGCCGTTTATATTATATCCTGCCGCTTTTGTTCCCGAAAAACCAAGTCTGCGGTCCCGTTCAAGAAAATAATCTTTGTGTATATGATCATTCAAAAAGACATGACAGTCGAGCACACCGGCAAGTTCGTACCCATAGTCCCGTATTGCCGAAAGATCATCACAAATTATCGTATCGCAATCTATATACAGAAAAGGGCCGTCTATATAGTCCGGTATGGAAGTCTTTATAAGGCGCGAGCGTTCTGTCTTTTGTACCGTGTCCGCAAAAGGTACGGTAATAATTTCTGTTACCAGTTTTTTTAACGCCACACGCTTCCCGGTAAATCCGCTGACTGTTTTATTATCAGCGAGAAGTACGAGCCGTGCTTTTGGCATGTAGATTCGCAGTGACGTCACAGACATAAGCGCCTGCTCATAGTAGTAATCATCAGGACTGCTGACGAGAACGTAGATATATGTCATGCTGTATAAAATTCGCGATACCAGCGGGCAAAAACAGACAATCCGTTTTCAAGCGAGGTGGATGGTTTAAATCCGAAGTCCTGTTCGAGTCCGCTGATGTCGGCATATGTTTGATAGACATCACCCGGCTGCATCGGGAGATATTCTTTTTTCCCTGGTGCCGTAATGATTTCTTCTTTCATAAGACATTTTTCAAGCGTTTCTATAAAGTACATAAGGCTTTCAGGTTTATTATTTCCGATATTATAAATTTTATAAGCAGCCCCATCCTCCGTAAGCTCTGGTGTTTTGCCCAGTACTTGTATGATTCCGGTTACTATATCGTCAATATAGGTAAAATCCCGATACATATCTCCGTTATTATAGATTTGTATCGGTTCTCCTCTGACAATTTTGTTCGTGAATTTGAAATAAGCCATATCGGGACGCCCAAGGGGCCCATAGACGGTAAAGAACCGTAGTCCGGTTGCTTTTATTCCGTAGAGTTTGCAGTAAGCATGGGCCATAAGTTCGTCAGATTTTTTTGTTGCCGCATAGAGCGAAACAGGATTATCAACCTTGTCGTCGGTAGAATAGGGGACTTTTTTGTTCGTCCCGTAGACACTCGAACTTGATGCGAATACCAGGTGGCCGACAGGATAATGCCTGCAGCATTCTAGTATATTGAAAAAGCCGAGGATGTTGGATTGTATATAGGCATCAGGGTTTGTGATGGAATACCTGACACCTGCCTGCGCTGCAAGATTTATAACTGCAGAAGGGGCATTGGTCTTAAATATATTTTCCAGTATCTGCTTATCTGCAATATCACCTTTAATAAAGGTGAAACGATCTGCAAAGGCTGAAAGTTTCTTAAGCCTGGTTTCTTTCAGCCGGGGGTCATAATAATCGTTAACGGTATCGATCCCGATTATTTTAATGTTTTCATAGTGTTGCAGTAACCGTAATGAAAGTGCTCCGCCGATAAAACCCGCGGCACCTGTTATGAGAATTGTTTTGTTTGTAAAATCAAATGTTTCCATCGTTCTTCCCGTTATTTTCTTCTGGTAGATTCAGTTCTTCTTTCAGCGCTGACAGCAAAAAATCATTATCAGTTTTTGTACGTACGGCGATACGGATATATGAGTGCTCTGTAGTGCTGCCGGTTATCAGGATACCGTAATTTTCCAGCAATTTTTCAGCCAGTTCCGCAGGTTTTATTACAGCCGGAGAGAGCATACAGGTTACGGCATTTGTCTGCCCCTGAACCGGCGTCAGTCCGGGAACGGCGCCCAGAAGTTTTTCAAGACGATGTCGTTCCGCCGCCGCCGCATCAAAAGAGCTGGCATAATATTTTTTGTATTTTTCGAGAATCTGCATAAAATATTCCGCCGTCGAATTTACAATACCGTCCGGAAGCAGGGCGTTGATACGCCGGACCGAGGTTTCATTTCCGGATGCAAGAACCGCAAGATTCAGGCCCGGAACTCCGTACTGTAGCGCCATTGATTTGACTACCGTCAGACCTGGAAATTCGGAGAGAATCTGGTCTTCCAGCAGCGTATACCGTATGTCGGAATTTGCAAAAACGCTGTATGTTTCATCGACGACAAGCCGGATGTCTTTTTCCGCCAGTTTCCGGCACAGTGAAAGCATGTCTGATTTCGCAATGAAGTGCCCGGTCGCATAATCGGGATTCGAAAGACAGACAGTAGAGATCTCGCTTTTTTGCAGGAAAGCCAGAATATCATCCGGTGTGCAGCCGAAGCAGTTTTGTCCGGCGGGTATAACGGCGGCTGTACGGAACAGGGGGCTTTTTGCAAATACTGAATCCTGTACGACCGCCGTCGTATGATATGCTGCGTCGTCCGGTCCGGCAAAGAAATCTGCCGGACTGTTGGCAACGGCAGTATAGCCCGGTTGAATTTTAAGTAACTTTGCTGCGAGAAGACTTTCCTGCTGCGGTGAAGATGAACGCTGCGTTATGAGCGTTTGAAGACTGGACGCAATTTCTTTTGAAAGTTTTTTCGGAGGAAAGAACGCATTTGCCGTATTGGTAAAATCTTTAAGCGACGGGAACCGCCATACACCGCCATTCCGCAGGTTCAGCATTGATAATTTTTTCTGACCGTCCGCGAATCTGTTTTCCGCTATATTGAGATCTGCCGGGTCGTCGATTTCATACCACCGGTCGCCGCTCACTTTCAGCGCTTTTAAAAACGAATGGTCCAGAAATTCGAGTATTTTCAACACGGTTTCGTAATATTCGTTTTTTCCGAAAACAGTCTGGTATGATTCCAGAAACGGCAGATAACAGTCGTTTATAAACTCTTTTGAAAATTTATAAATGTTGACGGTTTTATAATAAGAATCCGTTTTCTTCCATTTAAAGTGGGCTTTATCGATTAGTGCCTTGATATGGTTGTCTTTGTCGAGCAGCGTACAGGTACCGTCCATCCACGGTTCAAACCGGGATACAACTGCAAGATTTTTGTCGGGGCAGCGGAGGAGTTCCGTTATAATATTTTTATCGTAGACAAGATCGCTTTCAAGCAGAATGGTATCATCCCGTGCAAAGAAGTCTTTTGCCAGATAGAGTGAATAAATATTGTTTGTCGTATCATAGACGGGATTTTCTGCATATTCTATGCACATCCCGTTCAGTCGTTCCGGCGGAAATGTCTGTGTAATAAAATCTTTCAGCACTGTTCCCTTATAACCAAGACCTATGACGAGTTTTTTTATACCCGCCGCTATGAGTGCTTCTATGGAACTTTCTATCATCGGGATACCGTTGACGGGAACCATGCATTTCGGAACCGTTCTGGTAAATTGTGAAAGGCGGGTCCCCATGCCCGCCGCAAGAATCAGTGCCTGCATTATGTTTTTTCTCCTGTCTGTGCCTTATTCAGTTCCGCTTCTTTCCGTATCATAAAATCAGCCGTATTAGCACCTGCTTTTCCGATCTGCTGCCAGGCTTCTTTTTTTGCCTGCGCCCGCGCCGCGGCCAGTTCGGGACTGTCGCCGGCATTTTTAATAACGTCTGCAATATGCGGAAACTGTTCTTCCTTCAATTCTATGCCGATTTTCTTGAGCGTCGCAAACTGCCATATTTGTTTTTCCGGCAGGTTATCTGCATCATACATGCGCAGGTCGAGGTCTGCGTTTACATAGATGACCGGTTTGTCGCAGAGAAAGGTGTAATCATAAATAATTGAAGAAAAATCAGATATCATGATATCCGCTTTTTTCATCGAGTAAATATTATCGCGTTCATAGTCCCACTCGAGATTAGTCGTATTGGCATATTTTTTTGTCAGCCGGTCGAGCATTGCGCTTTCCGATTTTTTTGACTGCGGATGGGGGCGGATAATAATGCGCCAGCCGGTCTGTACGAGCGGATCAAGCAGTTTTTCGCCGTAACGGGTAAGAATTGCACTTGGCCCCCAGGACGGTGAAACCAGAACGGTAAACTGATGATTTTCTTCCGGTGGAATACCGGCCATCCGTGCTGCAAGCGTATCCAGATACGTACAGCCGACGGTGACGAGCTCTTTATGCGGTATGCCGCGCTTCGTTTCCAGTGTCCTGATATCTTCTTTCTGGTAATCACCGGTCAGAAGTACCGAGTCAAAGTAATCGAGTCCGAATTTGCGGTACATGGTTGCGTCGCCTGATCCGTGCCTGATATGTGCGTAGTGCTTTACGTTTTTCGACCGTTTCAACTGGTATACGTCGAGACCCGGTGTCGTCATGAGCACGATATCTGCCGACAGCAGATTCAACCGTGCAAAAGCTGTGTTTCCGTCACCGATGAATTCAGGCCGTATGTGTTCGTACGACCCGCCGAAAACAGGATCGTCCTTAGCCGACGTAAAGTAGTCGAGCTGCAGCTTCCGGTTTTCGAACTCGTCGATAACCGGTTTGAAGACATTCCAGTATTGTTTGCCCTCGCTGTAGATGACATAGTTCTTTTTTTCTGCTTTGGCTGCTTCCCGTGCTTTCCGTCCGGAAAAGAGCAGTTTGAATTTCAGCGCTGCTGCCCGTACAAGAAAATACAGCGTTGCGATGATACCGATAAAAACGGAAAAAAGCATGCTTCCCGTTCCGGGATCTATATATAATGGAAGAAATACGGCGGTCATTTCTGTACCTCCTGAGTCCAGCTTGAAGATTTGAATATATTACCTTTGACCCGCCACCACTGGTCAGGATCCGGAGTAAACACGTACTTGCTGTCATTCTGGTACGGCATGAATATGTTGCTTGTGCAGATGAGAATTCCTTTGTCTTTTGCCGACGAATCGACTTTTGTACCGGTATACGGATTTTTCGCATCGGGTACAAGCCCCTGCAGCAGCAGGGTGGGAACGTCCGCGTTTGCCATAAAATCGTGATTGATGACGAGATCGCCCTTTGCATCGAAATCCTTGAACAGCAGCAGCGGGTGATAGTGCCCCGGTTGTATTTTATCGAATTTTTCATCCCATTCGTATCCGTCTTCTTTCCCGACGCAGCCGTGGTCCGCGACGATGACGATTCTGGTATTGTCGTATACGCCGTTATCCTTCAGCAGCTGGAACCATGTTCCGACACGCTTGAGCGAAGCGGCGTTACCCGGATAACTGGGAGAATTCTTATATTTCGTTTTTCCCCGGTCGGTAACCTGCGCAACCGGTACGTAATCAGGCGCCTGGAGCCAGAGATTGTCGTGTGTCGTGTTGTTGACGAAACTGATGAATGTGTTCGGTGTTGTTGCCTTGAAATCGGTGAGCCGTGGAAGATAGTCGAGCACGGAATAGCCTTCCAGAAAATCGTCGAAGTCGTCGAGCGTTTCGTCCGCCGACCAGTAGCTTCCCTGATTATAAAATGCTGCACGCAGGACGAGCGGGGACTGCCGGAACAGACTGTACCACAGAATATTCCGCTTGAGGGTCTGGCTCGTGGCGGTGATTTTTGAAGTATTTTTATGTTCTTTGTACCACAAATCAAGATAGACCCCGTCCGTCGCACAGGATTTAATTTTCGGATAATCTTTATAGATGCTCAGATCGGGAATCCAGCTGTAGTTTGCCCACGACGGATCGGTACAGGTCGCCGAATACCCTTCTGCCTGTTCGGTAAAGATCCGCGGGAGCAGCAGCAGTGCTTCGTTCTGTTTGTCGACCAGTTTTTCATCGGTGCGTTCGTTCATGGCTTCCGGCGTATATTCATAGCCGCCGTAGCAGGGCGGAGCACCGAGCAGTGTGTGACCGTTGCAGGAGACCGCATCTGAAAAAAGCGTAAATCCGGAGAACTGCCCGTAAAGTTCCGGGCTTTCGTCAAAAATGGTCTGGACGAATCTGTTCTGCGCCCGGTCCAGATAAATCATGAGTACGTTTTTTCCTGTTTTGGAAAAATGAAAAATAGGATCGAGCGTTTTTTTGTCAGCGTTCGTCGTTTCCGCAAGCTTTTTATAGTCCTGATAGCCGGCATTTATGGAACGGATGTTGACGGCGGACACGCCGGCCAGAGAAAGCGCCGTAATTCCCAGAACAGTTCCGATAATCCGCTGTTTCCGATAGTTGAGCAGCAGTACAACGGCGGCAGCTGCCGCGGCCAGAACGAGTATGTTGATCAGTGCCTGTTCCGGTTTCGGATCGACATTGGTGATTGTCGTAAATATAAGCAGTTTTGAAAGTATCCCGTAATTGCCCTTGAATATGAACGTATTCAGAAGATTCCACGGAAACAGTATGGCGAATCCGGCGGCAAGCAGCGTCTGTATCCGTTCATGATACAGAAAATAGATAAGCATCGGCCAGATGATACAGAATCCGACCGACTGCATGAACGTATTCCAGACAAAAAACATCGGGCTGCCGTAATTGTCGATACCGGAAAATTCTATGGGTGACGATGAAACAAGCAGCGTCGGGATGAGCAGTCCGGTCAGCAGACAAATGCCGATCGTACCGGTCAGAAAGAGCGAGAAGCGTTTTTTTGCATTGTCGCGCAGATCTGAAAAAACGGTATCGATAAGATAGTTAAAGAACCGGACGATCAGCGGGGCAAAATACACCAGTCCGAAAACACAGCTGACCAGCAGCGCTCGTTTTAAAGACAGGATATGACCGGCGAACAGCCATACGATAAGAATCGTTACTGCTGCGCTTAAAATAATGTACAGGGTTTTGAGCGGCCGTTTGAGACGGTAGAAAACGTTTTTGACCAGTGAAAAGATATTGTTCATCGTCCAGTAGAGAACAAGCCCTGCCGGACTGTTGTACAGGATAACGACGAACAGCAGCGCCATTCCGTAGACCTGCAGCTTGTCCCGCAGCGAAAGCCCTTTTGTGTAGATGGCACCCGAAATGCAGTTGATGATTGTCATTGCAATCGGAAGAACATTGACGGGAAATGATCCTATCGTGAACAATGCGTCGGGGGCACCCATGTTGCGGATGAACAGAAAGTGCTGCCCCTGCAGTGCGCTCAGATGTGAAAGATAGATATAGGCAGCCGAAAAAAACGGTATCTGGATAAGCAGTCCGAACGAGGAGCGCAGCGCCATGATCGGATGGTAATGATTCTGCCGGTAGTAGGTCGACAGAATCATGTACTGTTCGTCACCGCGGAAAACCTCTTTTATTTTGTCTGCTTCAGGCTTGAGTCGTTTTTCAATTTCCCGTTCTACTTCCTGCCAGTGCTCGGCTACGATATAGAGCGGCAGGGTAAGCATACTGACGGCAAAGCTGACACCGAGTACTGCAATACCGGTATTATCAAACAGTTTATTACAGAACGAGAAAGCCAGTTCAATAATCTGGGTAAGCGGGTAGATGACAATCATGTAAAACGCATGTCCCATTTTCAAAGCTCCTGTAAAATGCTGGCTGCATCCACACTGCGGACATAGATCCAGACGAGATATTTTTTGCAATTGACTGATTATACGACCGGCGACCGTAGAAAGGACTGTCGATTCCGATAACCATTTATTAACATAACCAACAATATCAGTATTTGTATCACATTTCAATTGATTTGTATAGTTTTCCGGATGTCGTCAGCTCGTACCTGTTTTACCGGTTTCCGGTAAGCAGCGCTTCGCAGTGCTGCTGGTCCATCGGTCTGCCGCGCAGAAATCCCTGTACGACGTTGCAGCCCATCGTTTTTAGAAGCTCCAGCTGTTCTGTCGTTTCTACACCTTCCGCAATAGTTTCCAGACCGAGCTTTTTTCCGAGATTTATAATGGTATCGGTTATATGAGCCGATGTTTGATTTTCAGCGGTCATGTCGGTGATAAACGACTTGTCTATTTTGAGCGTATCAACCGGCAGCTGCTGTAAATAGGTGAAAAAAGAATAGCCGGTTCCGAAATCATCAAGGGAAATAGACACTCCTTTTTCCCTGATGTCTGAAAGAAGTCTGGATGTTTGCGCCATTGTGTCTATCAGTGTGCTTTCCGTTATTTCGAGTTCAAAGGAACCGTTTTTCAATTTGTGCAGCAGCAGCAGCTGTGAAAGGGCATCTGCGAATTCCGGTTCTCTGAGCTGTACCGGTGATACGTTTACGGACAAAATCCCCTTAAACCCATAGACTGTCTGCCATTTCTTGAGTGTTGCTGCTGCATTTTCTATAACCCACCATCCGAGACGGACAATCAGTTTTGTTTTTTCTGCAAGCGGAATAAAGACGTCCGGCGGTATCCAGCCGAGTTCTTCGTCGTGCCAGCGAAGCAGCGCTTCGAATCCCCGCAGCTCATTTTCGTTCGTGGTAAACTGCGGCTGAAAATATAATTCGAAATCTTTTTCTATGACAGCTGCGGCTAGCTTGTTCTGCACAATATCGGTCCTGGTGTTCGGTCTGCATGATTTCACTGTACGGGGCCGGGGAGGTCGAAAATCCGTTCCGCTATTTTCTCTGGAAGCTGCAGTCGTTACGGTCAGAACACAGAAATTTCGTACCGTCCGGTAAGCATTCAGTGAAAATCCGTTTTTTAATCCGGGAACTTTAAACGACACGGTCGTCGGTGTTTTAGAGGTCAGCGCCTTTACCCCAAGTTCAAAGGTCCGTATCTGCGGTCCGATCAGTGATTCGCATTCCTTCAGTTTCCTGCCGGTCCGGACGACTCCGTACGTAATATCGATGCACGGCCGGTTTGCATATTCAATATAAAAGTCTGTAATATGCCCGTTTTTATCCAGAAGCGGTGAAATAACTGCAATCGGAGTCCAGACTGCATTCAAAATTGCAAGATAATCGTTTGTAGTAAGCATTCCGTTTTTAGCCTTCCTGATTTTTAACTGTATTTTTTAGACCTTGAACTGATCTATCTGGCCCCCCATACTTCTGATGGACTGCCGTACCTTGTCTGCAACGTCGGTCAGCGCAGTTCCCGTTTCTTTTATTTTTGTCGCACCGGAACTCATCTCACTCAT
>JALCCK010000012.1 GCA_022640795.1 Treponema sp. | reverse complement strand
TCATCCAGCAGCGGCTGCACGTCGTCCGCAGCAGCAGTATCTGCAGCCGAAAAAATCTCTTCCCGTTTTGTGTCCAGCGTGACGAATTCCGCAGACCAGTCACGTATCCGGGCAATGGCGCGCTCAAGTGAATTCCAGTCTTTTTCATTGACCGCCCGGCGGATTTTCAGCTGTCCTGACAGAATTCTGTCAAGCAGTTCATTCTGTTCTTCGAGAATAGCGACTACAGCTTTTTTTCTGTCAATTTCCTGCATCATACATCCTCTGGAAAATTTTTTTTACCATTCTTCTTATAAGATTATCGGAATCCCGTACCTGAACTTTACAGAAAAAAAATTCCGGATATGCGGAACACAGTCTTGACTAATAAAGCATATTTTTGTTATAGTGGAGTCCGTCAGTAATTATGGTGCCAGTAGTTCAGGGGTAGAGCGCCAGATTGTGGATCTGGTTGTCGTGGGTTCAAATCCCACCCGGCACCCTATATATTCAGGGGCTGATGATATGCGTCCGTAGCTCAACTGGATAGAGCCCCGGACTTCGAATCCGTAGGTTGCAGGTTCGAATCCTGTCGGACGCACTAAAAAGCGGTTTTACAAGGAACCGCTTTTTTTATTTTAAAACCGGGTGCGGTTCTGCTGCAATAGCCGGATCAGTGCCGAAAACAGGGCATCTTTGTCGACAGGCTTATCCAGATGGATATCCATACCGGCTTCAAGAGATTCTTTTCTGTCTTCAGCATAGGCATTTGCCGACAGGGCTATAATCGGCACTGTTTTATTAAACTGCCGGATTTTTTTTGCTGCGGTCAGTCCGTCCATAACCGGCATGCGGACGTCCATAATAATACCGTCATACTGGGTCGCCGCAGCCTTCTCTACCCCGATGCTGCCGTTTTCGGCGGTATCGACCGTTATTCCCTGTGTTGCAAGTATTTTGACCAGTATTTCCCTGTTCAATTCGTTATCTTCACACAGCAACAGACGACTGCCTGCAAGACAGGCAGCGGTAGCAGACGGATTGCCGTGCTGTATTTCTTTGTAAGCGGCGATCTGTGCAGAGGACGGTATCCGGTGCGAAATCGTAATCGTAAAGCTTGTACCGGCGTTGAGCTTTGACCGGCAGAATATCGAACCGCCCATAATTTCAACCAGTTTTTTCGTAATTGAAAGCCCAAGACCGGTTGATGATTCAGATTTTGATTCACTGTTTTTTTCGCGGCTGAACGGTTCGAACATGTGTTTCTGAAATTCTTTACTCATACCGACCCCCGTATCGGTGACGGTAGTACGTACGATACAGGCATCCTGCCTTATCGTCTGTTCCATGATCCATTTTACCTGTCCGCCGGACGGAGTATATTTTACGGCGTTATTCAGAATATTTATCAGAATCTGTTCCATCCGTTTTTCATCAAGAAACAGATACGTACCGTCCGGCACCGTATCAAATACCGTTGTGAGGCTGATGTTTTTTTCTGCTGCGCGCGGGCTGATTATCGTCAGAACATGGGCCGTTATTTCGCCGGCAGGAACAACCGTCTTTCTGAGTTTTATAGTTTCACTTTCCAGCCGCTGAATATCCAGCACATCGTTCACCAGTGCCAGAAGATAGTCGGAGCTTTCTTTTATTTTTCTAAAGTACTCCGTAAAATGTTCGTCGTCACACTCTTCAATACCGAAATTTGAAAATCCGATAATTGCATTCATAGGAGTACGCATATCATGACTCATCCGCGCCATAAAATCAGTTTTCACGGCATTAGCCCTGCGGGCTTTTTTTTCAGCTGCATCAAGTTCGGCATTCGTCCGGTTAAGTTCGGTATTTGCTTCTGCAAGGCGCTGGTTCTGGCGTACCTTCAAATGGGCGACATACAGCAGAATAAGAAATATCGTACTGATAATAACCAGCAGTGACAGATAAACAGGACGGTAGCTGTACAGCGTATCGTAGAACGTCGGAACGTAGGTTGTTTCAACCACGTTTCTGTTTATTATCGACGTAAGTTCCGTGTTCTGTAGAATGGTAATGGATTTATTCAGAATACTGATGAGTACCGGTGAAACTGATTTTCCGGCCGCTATGGTAAGCGGAAACTGTGTAAAATCAACAGGATAAATATGGAGCTGCTTATATTTCGGTTTCTGCAGCAGATACTGCAAATCATATTTTGCAAAAACAGAACAATCCGCTTTTCCCGAAAGCACTGTATCCAGTTTTGCCTGCAGATCTTTCACCTGGACGATAATCCAGGACGGATACTGTCTTTTTATAAAATCCCGTATAAAAAGAGAATCAGGAGTCAGGGCAATGGTATGAGGGACTTTCAGATTGAACTTATCTGAATCTTTTACGACCAGCTCAACAGGTACCGGATACAGCTCTGTACACAACTGAAGTCCAAACCGTTCTTCAAGAACTTTTGAACGTGCAATTCCTATAAAGAGACTGTTCTTCTTCAAAAATTCCGGTGCTGTCTCTTCTGCCGGTTTGGGGATCAAAGTAAATTCAAGTCCTGTTATCTGCTGCAGGCTGCGGATAATATCCGGTTCAATGCCGGTGAACTGCCCGGTCTTGTCATCGTACAGGGAACTGACCGTCCGGTCGGAAACAACTCCAATCGGAATTTTCCGGTGTCCGGCAGCGGCAATAAATTCACGCTCCTGCTTTGTAAATTCCGTAACGCTGTTGCGTACGAAATATTTTTTCTGCAGGGCAGCGAATACCTCCGGTTTTTCAATCATAAAATGTCCAAGTGCATCGTTAATTTTTCTGCATTCTCCTTTTCTGGTAATAAAATAAGTTTCAGACAGGCTGAAACGGTCAAGAACAATCTCATCGTCCTGAATATTGCCAAGTCCGGTGAACGCCAGATCAAGCGCTCCGTTTCTGAGGTCCCGGTGAATATCGTCAATATTTTTATACGGTATGTACCGGATACCTTCTATTTTTGATGACAGGTATTCTTTTTCACCCGACATACTGTTAAACGGATAAATATATCCGACGGATGCTCCCCGAAACGACTGGAAATCCCGGTAGGCATAGTCATGCGTTTTATACGTAAAAAGCGCTGTCATACGATGGCCGATGCACATTTTCGAGTATTCATAGTTCTGCTGCAGTCCGGAAGTCTTCGTATGATAAACAATCAGATCAGCAGTTTTATCGTCAAGCGCAGGAAAACACAGTTCGGGCGATATTGTCTGTGCACGCACATAGACTATTCTATCAGTCAGATACGGTTCAAGTTCCTGTAAAAGTGCGGGAATATAGCCAGAAGCGGTTCCATCGTCGGCGATTGAAATTATAGTTCCGCGGTTGATGCTGCCGACTCTGATGACGTTCTGCTCCTGTGGAAAACCATAGGTTGCTGCACATAAAAACAATACGCCGGCAATCCGGAGTTTTCTACAACCCATTGTTCTTTGTATCAGTTCGGTTACCATGGTGTATAAACTCCTCTCTTTCCGATTTCCGCAGACGGACCGGTTTACTGCATAAGCTGAGCAAGTGTCGTGAATAATGTCGTTTTGTCAATCGGTTTTGCAAGATGGGCATTCATGCCCGCCTTCAGCGACTTCTGGATGTCCTCCCGATAGGCGTTTGCGGACAACGCGACGATGGGAACGGTCGTATCGAATTTTCGAATCTCAGCTGCAGCGGCAAGCCCGTCCATAACCGGCATGCGTACGTCCATAAGTATGCAGTCATACCGCGGCAAGTCGTTGTTCAACACTGCACGAATTTTACCGACACCTTCCGCACCGTTTTCAGCAGTATCGACCGATATGTTCCTGCTTTCAAGCATCTGTACTGCTATCATGGTATTAAGTTCGTTATCTTCACACAGGAGTACACGTTTCCCGGTAAAATCAAAAGTTCCGCTTTCCCGGTTCTGCAGCTGCCCGTCTTTTACCGGTTTCGTCTGACCGGCAACATCGAGCGGAAGACGTACCGTAAACGCAGTTCCCTGCCCCAGTTCGCTTTTGCAGTCTATCTGCCCGTCGTATAATTCTACAATCTTTTTTACGATGGAAAGCCCGATACCGGTACCCTCTTCCGTCCCGGTCTGAGAATTATATTCTCTGGTAAACGTATCGTACATCGTACGCTGGAACTTTTTGCTGATTCCGACACCGTCGTCACGTATCTCGGTGACAAACATAATTTTTGCATCTGCTTCCTCGGGTTTGGAAAAGTTCCATACTATATGTCCGCCCGGAGGGGTATATTTTACCGCATTCGTCAGAATATTCATAAACAGCTGCTCAAGTCTTTTTTCATCGGCATTTACGGTGAAGGCACGGATCTGTTCTGCACCTTCCATCGTTATGGTTATATCTTTCTGGCCGGCACGGGCCCATACCAGCGCTGTAACTTTGTCAATCATATCACCCAGATTGACCGGATTTTTTTCAAGTTTTATGTCGCCGTTTTCCAGATGCTGAACATCAAGGACGTCATTTACGAGCGACAGAAGAAACTTTCCGCTGTCTTCAATCTGTGCAAAATAGGTTCCGGTTTTACCGCCGGCCCCCTTAGAACTTTCCTCTATACCGAATCCTGCAAGTCCGAGAATGGCATTCAGCGGGGTACGCATATCGTGACTCATCCGGGATAAAAAAGAGTTTTTTATTTCATTTGCCCTGGAAGCTTTCGATTCAGCAGCTTCTTTCTGCAGATACGCTTCAGCAAGTTCCTGGTTTTTTGTGATGAGTGTTTCATTTGCAGCACGAAGCAGTTCTGCCGACTTTTTGCTCTGCCTGCTTTTATACCCCTGTATGAAAAGAACGGCAACGAGCATAAAACCCGCTGTTATAAAAACAAGAATAAAGACCGCATTGTTCACGACGAAATCGATAAAAGTATACCGGGGTTTTACAAGAACAGAATCAAGCAGCAGCGTATTTCTGGTCGTTTCGCTAATGCTGCCGGCAGCCTTTTCCAGTATGGAATAAAGCAGTTCTCCGTCACTTTTCCGTACACCGAGCGTTATGCCGGCGTTTATCTCAGCTGCAGGATGGAACGACAGTGTCCGGTAACGGGCATGGTATGACTGCTGTTCAAAATCATACCGGGACAGCAGTGCGGCGTCGACAGCACCGCTCATGACAGCATTAAGACAGGCAGTTGTCGAATGATAACAGTGCAGCTCGTGATTACAAACAGTTTCCGCAGCGGAAAACATATTGTCCTGTACAGCTACCCGCTGAAGCGTTTTCTGCATGCCGCGTGTATAGACATATCCGTCCTGCAGATCGAGATACGGCTGCGTAATGTTCGCATGGAGCTTCAGCGCTGTCCGTGAATCATCAGCTGCATACGGCAGCACTTCTCCTTTCCCGTCCATGAAGGCCGCTGCAGCAGCTTCGTACGAATCGAATAATTTATACCGGAACTTCAGCATTGTTTTTTTCTGCAGCAGCTGCAGGTAATCGGCAATGTATCCGTCCGGAGTTCCATTGTTCATATAGGAAATCGGGAAAAACGAAGTACAGAACAGGACGGTAATTTGCTGCTTTGTTCTGATGTACTGCAGTTCGTCACGGGTAAAAGCAGCCGCAGCATCCTTGCCGTTTTCACCGAAATATCTTTCAAAAAGGCGTTCCGGCAGGAACCTGCTGTTTGCCTGTATCTGATGCAGCGCAGAATTCAGCGCCGTCAGTAAATCGGGTCTGTCTTTGTTGACAATAAAATAATACGGATTGGGATCAGACTGGGAAATAATCTTGTAGTTTCCGTACCGGGTTATATCGTTAAAAACGGCAGCGTCCGCAGCACCGCTGTCCAGTGCCGCAAACATTTTCTCATAGGTAGGATATTCCGCATACCGGACCGAAAAATGATACTGCTCAGCTTCGCGGTCCAAAAGCGTTCTGCAGAATTCAGACGGGATCGTTGCAACCGTCATTCCGTCGAATGATTTATAATCGTCATACGCAAACCGCTCGTCGCCGGGGCGGCAGCCGATAAGCATTCTGCTTACTCCGTTCGGATACTTACAGAAATTATATTTTTGCCGGCGGAGCGGTGTTATCGCGACGTCACCGATAATATCAATTGTACCGCCGATAAGCTGATTCTCAAGATCTTTCCATGTACCGAAGACAAATTCATATTTCCATCCGGTATACTGTGCGATTTTGCAGAGGTATTCATAATTATAACCGCCGAGCGTTTCCGGAGTGCTGCCGGTCTGCAGTCCTGCGGCACTATACCAGCCGACACGTACTGTTTTCTGCTGCTGCGCAGCAAGCGGCTCCAGAATTTGCAATAAAAAAAAAGTACAAAGAAAAAAGAGATGGGAAAGTTTCATATTTCTATCGTCCGGCAGCTCATAGTAAATCCCCACTAAAAAGAAAAGGAACTCTCGATAGTTTTATTGTAACATAAAATTCCATTTTTAACAGAGTTTTTTTCCTGCAGCTGATTCAAAAAAATAGTGTTTTCCCGTATTTGCTGCTTGCAATTTTTTCTGATTTCAGCTATAGTGCTTTTCACACAGACGTTATACCTTTTTCAGGAAACGTTTTCTGCGGGCCATTAGCTCAGCTGGTAGAGCAGCAGACTCTTAATCTGCGGGTCGTCGGTTCGAAGCCGGCATGGCTCATTTTTATTCCGCCTGTTCTGTCGTTTTATCTGTCACGGGAAACTATGCGTTCTATAAAAATGCCTATCTAAAAAAGGATTCACGGTATGATAAAAGCAGTTATTTTCGACTTCGGAAATGTTATCTCAAAAACAAATACACTCGCCTATTGTGACGATATGGAAAAACTGACCGGTATTCCGTCTGCCGTTTTCAAAAGTGTGTATGATACGGACCGTTCCGGCTACGATCGCGGAACCATGAGCGGGGAAGAAATGTACGCTGCACTTCTGGCTCATACGGGATATAAAGAAGCTGCGGAAAACGACAGGATATTACAACAGCTTGTCCAAATAGATCTGAAAAGCTGGTTCAACCTCGATGAGGCGGTTACCGAATGGGGACTGTCGCTGCAACGCGAAGGATACAAACTCGGTATTCTGTCGAACATGCCGTTTCAGTTTCTGGACCTGTATGAAAAAAAAATACCGTTATTCGTTGCCGCCGACTATGCCTGTTTTTCCTGCAGACTGAATATAATAAAACCGGAAGAAGGAATTTATCGTGACTGCATCAGCGGACTCGGTATAGCACCGCAGGAAGCCGTATTTTTCGATGATTTGCAGAAAAACATCGATGCGGCTAAAAGGTTCGGCATAAACGGCTGCCGGTGGACCGGAATTGAACAGGGAAAAAAAGACTGGCACCTGTTGTGTCAAACCAGCCGTTGATTTTTGGTGACAAGGTTACATACAAAATCCCACTAATTTACTAATATATAATCATCTGCTTTTTTTACGACAAAAATTATCGGAGGCGGATAATGAGTAAAGCACTTGATAAACATACAGAGTGGAAAGGAAAAATAGAAGTCATTTCACGAGTTCCTTTAAAAACAAAAGAAGATCTTGCAACAGCGTATACGCCGGGCGTTGCAGAACCCTGTCTGGAAATACAAAAAAATACGGATTTGAGTTACCGCTACACAAGACGCAGTAATCTCGTCGCTGTCATTACGGACGGGAGTGCCGTTCTCGGGCTGGGAGACATCGGCCCTGAGGCAGGTATGCCCGTTATGGAAGGCAAGTGTGCACTTTTTAAACAGTTCGGCGATGTCGACGCATTTCCGTTGTGCATAAAATCAAAAGACACTGATGAAATAGTCCGTACGGTTGAACTGCTCCAGGGGTCGTTCGGCGGAATAAATCTGGAAGACATTTCGGCTCCCCGTTGCTTCGAAATAGAAAAAAAGCTGCGGGAACGATGCACTATTCCCGTTTTTCACGATGATCAGCATGGGACTGCAGTCGTAACGCTTGCAGCGCTGACCAACGCCCTGAAACTGATCGGAAAAAAAATGGAAGAAATACGCGTCGTTATAAACGGCGCTGGAGCAGCGGCTACCGCAATATGCAAACTGCTTATTTCGCGGGGGCTCAAAAACGTCATAGTCTGTGATAGAAAAGGAGCCATTTATCGCGGGCGGGACAATCTGCCTCCCCACAAGGAAGAGCTTGCTGAACTGACAAATCCTGAAAATAAAAAAGGAAGCCTGGCCCAGGTTCTTCCCGGTGCAGATGTTTTTATCGGTATTTCGGCTGCAGGTACGCTTACCACTGAAATGGTGAAAACGATGGCACCGGAACCCGTCGTCTTTGCCTGTGCAAATCCGGTTCCGGAAATCATGCCGGAAGATGCAAAGAAAGGAGGAGCCGCTATCGTTGCGACCGGAAGGTCGGATTTTCCGAATCAGCTGAATAATGTTCTGGCCTTTCCCGGCATTTTCCGGGGTGCGCTTGACGTCAGGGCGACAGAAATAAATGATGAAATGAATAAGGCAGCGGCGGAGGCATTAGCCGGCGTCGTAAAGCCGGAAGAACTTTCCCGCGACTATATTCTGCCGGATGCCTTTAACCCGCTCGTTGTAAAAAAAGTTGCGGCTGCCGTTGCCGCTGCGGCAAAACAAACCGGTGTTGCCAGGACAGACTAGTTCTCTGCAGCACGCTATGGCCGGGATCGAACAGATCAGATTAATCCGTTCCGCATAAAGGCAGTATAAATTCCGTCTTCATTGACGGAACCGGTAATCTGGTCCGCGACAGCTTTGACTTCCGGCTGGGCATTTCCCATCGCAATACCGATTCCGGCATACTCCAGCATCTCAATATCATTCGGTCCGTCGCCGACGGCGATACTGTCTTCTTTTTTTGCTCCCAGAGCATCGAACAGCAGCTGCATACCGGTTGCCTTTGTAACACCGGCAATGCCGACTTCACCGGAATATTCTTCCGGATTATCCAGACTTGTTTTGACAACGGTAAAATAGGGCGCCAGGTCTGCATTGACTTCGGCGACGGTTACCGGAGCTTCGTAATAAAGCGCTTTTTCAGAATATTTATACTCCCACACGGGATCAAGTACGCGGAGCTTTACAAAGATTTGATCTATCCACGATTTTTCCATTTTTCGTTTTTCAAAAAACTTCCGCAGTTCATCTTTATTCCGCCCGTTTGTCACCAGGCAGTCAGGAGCCTGAAAATTGAACACAATATTTTTTTCGTCCATATAATCGGCCAGCAGTTTTCTATATTTTTCTTCTATATATTTATGATATAATTCGCGACCGCCATATTCAACAAACCCGCCGGCGGCACCGACAATACCGTTAAACTGAAGTGAAAGCAGTTTTTGCGGAATCTGAAATTTTGAACGTCCTGTGCAGAGAACTATTTTATGCCCGTTTTCTTTTGCCTGCAAAAGTGCCTTGACAGCAGAATCCGGCAGATTGCCGTTAAAATCCGTCAGCGTTCCGTCTATATCGGTAAAAATTATTTTAGAATTCATGTTGTAGTACCTCACCGCCGCATTCTATCATAAAATAACGAATTTATATATGCGTTTCCGGACAGCTGCAGACTACGCGGCGGATTTGCCGGGAGTACGGGGTACGGTGGGGAACGGATGATCGGGTTCCGGCGGAGCAATAAAACTCAGCAACTGATATATTTTTTTTACAGCTGCAGGAAGCGCGCTGCGTACAAGCTGCGTTCCGTTTTTTCCGGGGAAAATTGACAGAACCTCCGATGCAAAAAAAGTCATATCCGGAGGGAGCACGCCAAATTTTTTCTGAAGTTCCGGACGGGTATAGGTCCGATGTTCTATACCGTTCATCAATTTGTCCGGAATAAACCGGCACGGACGCCAGCGCAGGGCTCCGTTTTTATCATGATCACCGCTGTACCCAAAGAGCCGGCAGATAAGTGCCCGTCCGCCATATATTGTACAATGTTCCGGCGAATCGGGGTCAAAAAAAACACAGCCGTCGGGATGCTCGCCGGCATTCTTTCTCAGTGCCTGAATATTTTCTGTTGCAAGAAGGCGGTCGAATACCGGACGCCGGTTAAAATAAAGCCAGACAGCCATATACAGCGCTTCACTTTCGAGCAGATCCGGCTCGAAATCGACGCAGCAGCGCCCGCAGCCGTCAGGGCACGTTGAAACGGCAGCATGACGCCAGTCTTCTTGTGCAGCTGTTATTCTGCCATAAATCATATCCATATATTTCAGCGCATCGTACACCGAAGTACCAGAAAAGAATTCTATTTCGTTCATAACTATCCTGATAATTTTAAACGTTGCTCCACTATAATCATATTTGAACCGTGCAGCAAGCAGTTGTCACCTGTTTTTTTCGATAACCAGAATATCACCGGCCCGAATCAGTGTTCTGCCCTGCGGAATAATGATTTTACGTCCGCGTTTTATAAGAATAACCAGCTGCGGTTCTTCCATATCAGCTGCAGCAGTTCTCAAATCTTTTCCACACCGGCTGTCGCCCTGCCGGACCGTGTATTCAGCGAAGGCAATTGTTCCCTGCGAAGTTTCGGGGGCGGAATCAATCGCACTTGCGGTTCCGAGCAGCAGATAATCGCCTTCCATAATTTCCGTCTCACCGGTGGGTATGCGATGCCGGGATCCTCGTATCAGAAGTACCAGCAGCATTCCGGGCGGTAAAACCGTTTCGCGGACTTTTTTCCCGCACCACGGATGTCGTGCCGTAACTTTCAGAGGAAGGAAATGGACCGGTATCTTATCTTCATATCCGGTAAAAATAGACATAATGTCGTAGCCGGAATCTATCATGTTTAACTTTTCAGCAGCCCGCGGCAGCAGAAAACCTTTTATACCGATAGAAAACAGCACGATAACAAATACAATATGATACAGATCAAAACCGAGCGGCGGGTATCCGCCCGTCTGAAGTGTCGTAACCGCAACGACTGCAAAAACGATGGACGAGGCTCCGGTCAATCCGGCAAGTGAAACCAGCACTATCTGACGCCACGAACATTTAAAAGGAGCCATTAAAAGAACTACCGCTGCGGGCCTTGCAACGAGCGCAAGAAACAGAGCTATACCGAGGGCTTCTAAAGTTATTTCCGGTATACGCGACGGTGTCGAAAGCAGCCCCAGCAGAAAAAATACGAGAAGCTGGGCGAGTCCTGTTATTCCATTCATAAAATTCGCCAGTTGTTTTTTGCCCGGAACAGAACTGTTTCCTACGAAAATTCCTGCAATATACACGGAAAGATACCCGTTCCCGCCAGTTAGAACAGCGACCGAATAGGCAAAAATCGCAATACCGAGCACAAAAACTGCATCAAAACCGGTTCCGCTCAAATCTATTTTTGTAAGCAGAAATCCCGCTGCCACTGCTGAGAAAAGCCCTGCTGCAGTTCCGAGAAAAATCTGAAGGATGAATGTCCGGGTAATAAAGGTAAAAGAAGCGGTTCCTGTTAAAAAACTGAGCGCAATGAACATAAGCAGTGCAGCAGCAGGATCGTTACTGCCGCTCTCAAGTTCCAGAACAGACGCCGTATCATCCTTTAAAGAAAGATTTTTTGAACGAAGTACGGAAAAAACGGAAGCGGCATCCGTCGAACCGGTAACAGAACCGACAAGAAAACTTTCTGCAGGGGTAAAACCTACAATGAAATGACAGAAAGCGGCGGTCCCTGCTGCAGTTAGAATGACACCGGCGGTTGAAAGCAGTATCGCACGGTCCGCTCCTTTCTTAGCAGACTGCCAGCGCGTAGAAAAACCGCCGGAAAAAATAATAAGGGCAAGCGCAGCACTGCAGATATCAGAAGCCGCTTCGTAATTCGAAAAGTCAATCTTGAACAGACCGTCGGCACCGAAAAACATTCCCAGCAGAATGAACGCGATAAGAACAGGAATTCCGAGCCGGAACGAGACATTATACAAAAGAACACCGGCAAGTAAAACCAGCGCGCATAAAACGAGAAGTACCGAAAACTGCATACGCTACTTTATCAGAAAAAACGGCTTTGTATAAGACGGCAAAGTCTATGGTGCAAATCACCGGAAAATAGCTATTTTTGCTTGACACTGATCCTTGAAATGTGATATAAACAAACCACGCAATTTCTAATTGAAGTGGATCTGCGAGAGTGGTGAAATGGCAGACACGCTAGACTTAGGATCTAGTGCCCGAGGCGTGAGGGTTCAAGTCCCTCCTCTCGCACTACTTTAGGAACTATGCGGGAATAGCTCAGTGGTAGAGCGCCACCTTGCCAAGG
This sequence comes from Treponema sp., assembly GCA_022640795.1. GTDB lineage: Bacteria > Spirochaetota > Spirochaetia > Treponematales > Treponemataceae > Treponema_D. The sequence goes on along the minus strand of JALCCK010000012.1, from coordinate 39,270 downwards.
TGGATGTCGCGGGTCCGACTCCCGTTTCCCGCTCTCGCGGCAAGTTATTGTCAGAACAACCAAACGGAGCAAAATTATTTTTGCGGGAATAGCTCAGTGGTAGAGCGCCACCTTGCCAAGGTGGATGTCGCGGGTCCGACTCCCGTTTCCCGCTCGAACATAAGCGATTTGGAGCAATCTGAATCGTTTTTTTTTACTTTATTATTTTTCAAGGGGATACCAGCGTGAAATTAACCAAAGAATTTACGAAACTGGAAAAATCCGCAGTTAAACTGACGGTCACCATCGCAAAAGAAGATGTAGAAAAAGGCTATAAAGAAACTCTCGCAAAATATGCAAAATCTGTACAGCTGCCGGGATTCAGAAAGGGGCACGTTCCTGAAAATATTCTTGAACGAAAACTTGGCGATTCACTTAAAGCCGATGTCGCCGGCAATCTTATCGACACAGCCCTTAATGAAGCATTTGAAAGTGAAACTGAATACCGGCCGCTTCCGTATGCCCAGCCCGTTATGGAAAAAATGCCCGATATTGACATTACGAAGGATCTGACGTTCTCTGTTACCTACGATACATTCCCGAAAGTTTCCGTAAAAGATTTCAGCGGTATAACGGTAAAAGAACCGCAGGTTACCGTCGGAGATAAAGAACTTCAGGACGAACTGAAAGCAATTCAGGAACGCAACGCCGTTGTCATGGACAGAAAGGCTGATGAAAAGGTTGAAAAAGGAAATATCGTTACCATAAATTACAGCGAACTGGACGACGACGGAAAAATAATCGACGGATCAAAACGCGAAGACTTTGTCTTTACTGTCGGCACCGGTGAAAATATCTATAAAATAGATGACGACATCATCGGCATGAAAAAAGACGAAACAAAAGAATTTACCAAGAAATACAAGAAAGACGATGCAGATAAAGAACTCGCCGGAAAAACAAAGAAAATCAGCGTAACGGTGACGGCAATAAAGATACGCAACCTGCCGGCTCTGGACGACGATCTGGCTCAGGATGTCAACGAAAAATACAAGACGCTCGACGATCTTAAAGCCGATATCACGAAAAATATGGAACATGCGAAAGATAAACGGGTTAAAGAGCTCAAGAGCAACGATCTTGTTGCGCAGCTTGTAGAACGAACACCGTTCGATATTCCGGAAAGTATGCTGAAGGCAGAGCTTGACGGCCGCTGGAAGATGATGGCCCAGCAGTTTCAGACAACACCGGAAGAACTTGAAAAAATGCTGTCGTCATCAGGTTCCAAAAAAGAAGATATGCTGAAAGAATGGACCGGTGACAGTGAAAAGATGCTTAAAAGCAGAATCGTTATCGACAGTCTCATGAGAGACCGGAACATTTCCGTAACACCGGAAGAAATAGAAGCACAATATGCAAAAATAGCGGAAGATAACGGAATTTCTGTTGAAGATGTGAAAAAACGCTATGCGGACCCGCGTTCAAAAGAGTATCTTATAGATGACGCAAAGGAACAAAAACTGTATGACGAATTGTTCAAAGAAGTAAAAGTCGTCAAAGGCGAAAAGACAGCCTTCGCTGACCTCTTCAAAAATGCACAATAAAACAGTTTAGAATTCTGCAGAAAGAGAATGTTCCTGACGGGCATTCTCTTTTTTTTGGATTTATGGTAGTTTAAAATAGAAGGATGGCTTTATGGACGAAAAAATGAATACGCTCGTACCGTACGTTGTTGAACGCAGCGGTAACGGAGAACGCTCTTACGATATTTATTCCAGACTCTTGAAGGACCGTATTATTTTTGTCGACGGTGAAATCAATGACGTCACGGCGGATCTTGTAGTTGCACAGATACTGTATCTCGAATCGGAAAATCCGGACAAGGATATCAGTATGTATATCAATTCTCCGGGAGGCTCCGTTACGGCAGGTCTGGCAATCTATGACACCATGCAGTATGTCAAATGTGACGTACAGACAATCTGTCTCGGACAGGCTGCAAGCATGGGAGCTGTTCTTCTTGCCGGCGGAAGCGACGGAAAACGGTATGCACTTCCCTCTTCGCGGATTATGATCCATCAGCCGTGGGGCGGCGTTGAAGGACAGGAAAGCGATATAGCCATTCAGGCAAAAGAAATAGTCCGGTTGAAAAAACTTGTTATCGAGTATTTCGCTTCCCATACCAAAAAGAAACCGGAAGAAGTTGCACCTGATCTGGAGCGGGACTTTTTTATGACTCCGCAGGAAGCGCTTGACTACGGCATTGTAGACAATATTATGCCGGGGAGGAAAAAATAATGAGAGGATTCAGAAGCGATGCACAAATATGTTCATTCTGCGGGAAGCCGGCAGATGAATCGCGCCATCTGGTTGCGGCGCCGTCAGGTAACATTTTTATCTGCGATCAATGCGTAGCTGTCTGCCAGAGTATACTTGAACAGGAAAACAGAGCGCTTACGCCCATAAAAATGGATGAAATTCCGTCTCCGAAAGAGTTCAAAAGCTATCTCGACCAGTACGTTATCGGTCAGGAAGAAGCAAAAAAGGTTCTTTCGGTTGCAGTTTACAATCATTACAAACGGATGTCGCTGCCGCAGACGAAAGAAGGCGACAACGATGTTAAAATTGAAAAATCCAATGTTCTGCTTATCGGTCCGACAGGAAGCGGAAAAACGCTGCTGGCAAAGACTCTTGCGCAGAAACTCAAAGTACCGTTCGCCATTGCAGACGCTACGACACTGACGGAAGCAGGATATGTCGGCGAAGACGTTGAGAACGTACTGCTCAAACTCATAAATGCGGCAGACGGAAATATCTCGGCAGCAGAACGGGGAATCGTTTTTATCGACGAAATCGACAAAATTTCCCGAAAGAGCGAAAACACATCCATAACCCGTGACGTTTCGGGAGAAGGTGTCCAGCAGGCACTGCTCAAAATTATAGAAGGAACCGTTGCAAGTGTTCCACCGCAGGGCGGCAGAAAGCACCCGAATCAGGAAATGCTTGAAATCGATACGTCAAATATTCTGTTCATACTGGGCGGAGCGTTTGTCGGGCTCGATAAAATAATTGAACAGCGGACGAACGAACACAGTATGGGATTCGGGTCAAAAGTCGGTTCCATGACTGACGATGAACGGATGGATCTTCTGAATAAAGTTACCCCTGACGATCTGGTCAAATTCGGACTTATTCCTGAACTGATCGGACGTATGCCGATTACGGTAGCGCTCAAGGAGCTGCACAAAGAAGATCTGGTCTCTATTCTGACACAGCCGAAGAATGCGATAACGAAGCAGTTTACGGCATCTTTTGCCATCGACGACGTTGCGCTTGATTTTACCGACGAAGCGATTGAGGCAATCGCTGAAATAGCTGTCATGCAGAAAACCGGTGCCCGCGGGCTGAGATCAATCGTTGAAAAGATTCTTATGGATATCATGTTCGAAGTTCCCAGCATCAAAGGGAAAAAGAAACTTACGGTTACGAAAGAAATCGTGGAGCAGAAAAAAGCGCTTAATCTCAAGACTCTTTTAATAGAACAAAAAACAGCCTGATTTCTCCGGTACAGAAAAACAGCGGATGCCTGTCGTATCCGCTGTTTTTTTTATGAAATAACTGCTTATCGCTCAGCATATCGTTTTATCAATTTTAATGTTTCTGCAGCAGTCGTTTTCCAGCTGAATCTGCTTACCCATTCAGTTCCGTCTTTTATCAATTTTTCCCGAAAAGCCTTGTCCAGCACAATTCTTTCAAGCGCAGCTTCAATCTCGTCTGTATTATCCGAATCGAAAAAGGCTGCATTTCCACCCGAAATTTCCGGCAGTGAACCGGAGGACGAACAGGCAACGGGAATACCGGATGCCATTGCCTCCAGGACCGGAAGCCCAACACCTTCATAAACAGACGGGAAAACACAGGCTTCAGCACCCGAATATAAAAACGGAAGACTTTCATGCGGAAAATAGCCGGTCAGGAAAATATCGGAAGCAGCAGAGGATTTTAAAGCCGCCTGTTTAACCTCTTCGGCATACGGGCCGTCGCTGCCGGCAAGGACAAGCCGGTGCGGCAGCTGCGTTTTCTGTTTAAATTTCTGGAACGCGGTTATCAGTTCTATATGTTTTTTGGAAGGTCCCTGCGTACGGGAAGGATAAATGAAATACGGTCGTTTGATGGCGAACGGTTTGACGTCGACAATACCGGACCCGGTATCAAGGAACGGACGCTGGAAGAAAAAACTGTGATCAATACCGTTGTAAATGACCGAAATCTTTTCAGCTGCTATTCCAAGACGTATTAAATCCTGCTTTATATAGTTACTCGCCGCTATAATGCAGTCAGCATTTTTGAGGCCCTTTTTTAGTAATTTTTTCAGCCAGGAGTCGGTTCCGGATCTTATGAGTGCAGAAATAACGTCGTTCACCACTGCTATTCCCGGTACCTTGAGCTTTAAAGACATGTTCCTGACAACGGCTGGGAAAAGAACCGCATCGTAACTTCTTTTCCGGCAGAATTTATTAAACAGATACTGATGCCAGAAACGTTCAGCCCCAAGACTGTCAGGCACATTTACGGCAAAAAAAGTCGATTCCGTCTCGGAATTGTACGTATACCGGTCCATTTCGGCACCGAATAATTCATAATGTATGTCAGAATCGGCCGGCAGCGCCGCTACCAGGGACTGCAGATATGAACCGAGTCCGGAACGACCGTGATCACAACCGAATGTATCAATTCCGATTTTCATAGTGAGAGATTATAGCATAGTTATCATTTCTATGCTATATTTTTTTTATGAGTACTATACACCAATTCTCTGCGCTGGGAATTGCGCCAGAATATACAGACAGACTTTCAGCACTGGAAATTTCAATTCCGACTGCAGTACAGGCGGCTGTTATTCCCGAGATTGCACACGGCCATAACGTTATTTTTCAGTCCGATACGGGAACAGGTAAAACCCTGGCGTATCTGCTGCCACTTATACAAACTATCGAAAAGCAGGTTTCTGCTCCAAAAAATGTTAATTTACTGATCGTAGCTCCGACGTATGAACTTGCGTCACAGATAAATACGACCGTAAAATCCGTTTCCAATCTCAGGGCGGCGCTGCTTATCGGCGGTACACCGCTCCGCCGGCAAAGCGAAATTCTTAAAACGAAACCGGTTGTCGTAACCGGTAATCCGGCACGACTGCTGGAACTTATCCGGCTCAAAAAACTCAAAACTGCGGAATTGTCGGCTGCCGTTCTCGATGAAGCCGACCGGCTTTTCGCACCCGAAATGAGGGCTGCGACGGAACAGCTGCTTTCCTGCCTGCCCCACAATATACAAATAGCGGCAGCATCAGCAACCATACCGGCTAAAACGGAAAAATACATCAGGGCGGTTCTTCAGAAAACAGGATCAGACAAAGAGCTGAAAACGATCTATCTTCCGGCTGAGAATATTCTGCAGACAGCTATTACACACTGGGCCATCTATGCGGAACGACGTGATAAAATCGAAACGCTGCGAAAATTTCTGGCAGCAGAAAAACCGTCGAAAGCTATCGTTTTCACCTCACGGCCCGATCAGGTCGAGAATATCGTTTCAAAATTGAGTTTCCGCGGCAGCGATTGTATTGCGCTCCATGCCAGGGCCGATAAAAAGGACAGAAAATCTGCTATCGACAAATTCAGAAACGGAAAATGTAAAATTCTCGTAACAAGCGATCTTTCCGCCCGCGGGCTGGACGTACGCGGAATAACGCATATAATCCAGATGGATCTTCCCCAGAATGACGACGCATTCATTCACCGGACCGGCAGAACAGCCAGAGCCGGCAGTAAAGGCATAAATGTCGTCATCGGCGACGACCATGAAATGAGGCGCTTTGCAGCGCTTGAAAAACGGCTCGGTATTATTGTCTACCCCAAAATACTCTGGAAAGGAAAGGTTTGTGTTCCGACAGTTCCGGACGAAACAAGCTGCGAAAAACAGTAATTTGAACCAATTGCAAAAGCCTGCTAACTTTCGCAACTGGCTTGCGGTTGCACTTTTAAAACCCGTCTGACTTTTGAAAGTGCCTCAGTTATTCGTATTTTTCCGCTCTGTTGCGGGGACTGTCGTTTACTGCTATAATCATAAGACTTATTGTATTTACGAGGTTTACGTGTTTTTAAAAAGTCTGGATATATTCGGTTTTAAATCTTTTGCCGACCGTGTACACATTGATTTTTCAGAAGGTATAACAGCGCTGCTCGGACCGAACGGCTGCGGGAAAAGTAATGTCGTCGACGCAATGAAATGGGTTCTTGCGGAAAACAAATCGAAGAATCTGAGAGCGGCAAAAATGGAAGACGTTATTTTCAACGGAACCGATACGAGACATCCCCTGAACGTCGCAGAAGTCACGCTGACACTCATAAATGAAAACGGTATTCTGCCGCTCGAAGATCCGGAAATAGCGATAAAACGTCGATTGTACCGGTCGGGAGAAAGCGAATACTATATAAATAACCGGCAGGTCGGCCCGACCGAAATAAGAAAACTGTTTCTTGATACCGGTGTCGGCAAAACGGCTTATTCCGTCATGGAACAGGGAAAAATAGATCAGATTCTGTCAAACAAACCGGCCGACCGGCGCTATCTCTTTGAAGAAGCGGCGGGCATAAGCAGAAGCAAAGCGGAATGTGCGGAGGCAGAACGGGAGCTTGAACGAACTCGTACTAACCTGCAGCAAATCGAAGTCGCTATTGCAGAAATAAAGCATTCGTACGACACTCTGAAAGTGCAATCGGAAAAAACCATAGAATACAGGGCCTGTAAGGACAAAATATTCGAGGCCGAGCTCGACATGCAGCTGCTGCGGCTTAAAAACTTTATTCAGGATAAAGCGCGGCGGGAAAACGACCGGAAAACTGCGGAACAGAAACGTGATGCGGTCAGAAAAGAAATCGAAGAAATTAACAGTATGCTTTCCGAAAATATGGACAAAGTGAAGACCATGCAGGAACAGGTTTATACCATGCAGTCTGAACTTATCGGCGTACAAAAGGAAAAGACCGGAAAGCTTGATATGGTAAAGCAGTGCAACGAGCATGCCGGTGAAATCAGAGAAAAAATCGGGCAGCTTGAGGCACATGAAAAGGCTATACAGGAACGGATCGATAATCTGAATGATGAAATCGATGAACAGGAAGCCGGTCTGCACGAAAAGAAGAAACAGATAGCGGACACACAGAAGAATATCGATTCATTCAGCACCAGTATTGTCAGCGCAGGAAGCAGAATCGATGAAAACGACCGGCAGGCGGCGGAAAAAAGAAAGCAGATAACAGGTATTGAAGAAGAAATCGTTTTGCTGCAGAAAGATCTCGAAGCGATCACTGAAAATATTGTAAAAGAACTTGATTCAAAACTGACGGATTCCGGTTTTTCGGCAGCTGCTCTCAAGGCTGCAAAAGAAAAAATCGATACGCTTTTATCACGTCTTAAAGTTTATACAGAAGGCCGCAAAAATATATTTTCCGATATAGCCGCGAATCCTGCGGCGGATAGCGGGAAAACCGGCAGGGAAGCGGCGGAAGCCTTTGCCGAAACACAGAAAATGCTGCAGGAACTCTCGGCTGCCGTCGAGTCGTATACGAAATCATCACCTGCCTTTATCGATGAATTCCTTTCTCCTGAAGGAATAATTACAAAAAAACGTTCTCTTGACCGGAAAATCCAGGATAAAAAAGACAGAATCAGCGCTGTTAATGATGAAATAGCGGCGCTTAAAAGTAAGAATGAAGAGCTTGCCACTAAAATAAACGAGTACAAAGATACACTGAGCAGACTCAAAATCAATGAAGCACAGATGGAAGCACAGATTACCGCTTCTGAACAGCAGACCGGTATTTTACGACGTAATCTTTCATCGGAAAAAAATACGCTGCGCGATACCGAAGAAGAACTGTACACCGAAAACAAACGTGCTGAAGATATGGAAGATCAGATACTTGGTCTCCAGCAGGAACTTGCGGAAATCGAAGTAAAGGGAACGACCATCGCAGAAAAACTTTCCACACTCGATAAAGAGATAGCCGCATGCAATTCCAACGTATCGGGAAAACAATCCGCACTGCAGAAAAAACAGGAAGAACAGAACAAATATCAGGCACAGTTTGAAAATTTATCCGTTTCGCTAGCTTCAACCGATGCTGATATCAAAAACGTTAAACAGAATTTCATTGACACGCACTCGCGCGACCTCATGGAATTTGAAGAACGTATGTATACCATAACGACACCTGCAGCGGAACTCAGAGAAACGCTTTCTCAGGAAAAACAGACTTTAAAAGACCTCGGGCAGGTTAATCTTATGGCTCCTGAGGAATTCGAAGAAGTAAAGGAACGGTACGAACGACAGCAGACCAACTATGACGATACGAAGAAGAGTCTTGAAAATCTCGAACGTGTATCTGAAGAAATAAAATCGAAATCTTCGGAACTTTTTCTTGCGACCTACAATAAAATCCGGCGGAATTTTCACAATATGTTCAGGCGGCTGTTCAACGGCGGCAGGGCCGAGCTGCGGCTTGAAGATCCGCAAAATGTTCTTACCACCGGTATTGATATTTTTGCCCAGCCGCCCGGAAAAAAACTTGAGAATATCGCATTACTGTCAGGCGGGGAAAAAACAATGACAGCCGTGGCACTCCTATTCGCAACCTACCAGGTGCGTCCGTCACCATTCTGTTTTCTTGATGAAATTGACGCAGCCCTGGATGATGAAAACGTCTCAAGTTTTGTCACCACTCTTCGTTCTTTTGCGAATGTCAGCCAGTATATTGTTATTACTCATAACAAGAAAACCGTTATGGGTGCAGGAACGATGCTTGGTGTCACTATGGAAGAATCGGGTGTCAGCAAAGTTATATCGCTCAGACTGGATAAAGACATAAAGGTCAGTACGGCAGAAGCCGATGCAGCAGATAATGCGGCGCCGTTTGTTGAAGAAGATATCGGCCCGGAAGAAGGAGTCTATGTTCCGCCGCGTCCGCCCCGGCGCATTCGAAATCCGGACGGAAGCATAACCGATCCCATTCAAATAAAAGAAGAAATCGATGAAAAATAAGAGCGGACTGCGTCACGACATTTCCTTTTTTAATTTTGTCCGTGAACGTAAACCGGTTGCAATAATCATTCTGCTGCTGATCCTGCTGTTCGCGGCAGGCAGCATACTTTTTATTATTCGAACGATTCACGTGCTGCAGAAAACGACGGTTTCAAATGAGGCTCCTGCGGTTCAGCTTGTTCCGGACCAGCAGCTGCTGCTTCCTGACGACAGGATTATAAAAGAAACGCCGCCCCTGACCCGTACGTCGAACGGTACATGGACAAAAACAGAAGCGGAACAGTGGTTCACAGCTCCAGACAAAGCAACACTTGATAAACTTGAAAAGTCGAATGATAAAATTGCTGACGATATAACAGGAGCTGCACCGTGAAAGGTAAAATAAAAAAAACAGGATTACGGTATATTTCTTTTATTACGCTCGTTCCTACGCTGCTGCTGGCTTCATGTATTTCAACACCGAAGGCAGCAACGCAGCAGGATTCAGAACCAGTGACGACTTCTGAACCGTCCGCTCAGGAACCGCCGCAGCCGGATAAAACGGAACCGGTAATCGGGACGGCAGCCGGACAGGAACTACAGCAGGAACAGTTGCCGCAACCGGAAGCTATTCCCGAATCCGAAGCACTTATTATAGAAAATTCACAACCTGGAATTTCTTCACAGGGTACGGCTGCTGAGGCGGCGCAGCAGCAGGAAGAAGCGGTTTCTGCAGAGACCGTTATTCCTGAAACACAGACACAAAAGGTACCTGCTGAGACAACCACGCCGTCTCAGCCAGCGGAGTCGCCCGCGCCGGTATCGCAGGCCGAGGTTTCTCCCCCGACTGCAGAAGAGAACGTTCCTGCTGCAGAACCGGAACAGCCGCCAGCGGAAACACCAGCTCCCGACACGGAGGCTGCTGCTACCGGCGGACCGGTACAGATTGAATCCGTTCAGGAAGAAAATCCGGTACCGGAATCTTCGGAGCCTGAAAAAGAAGAAAAGAATGCAGCCGGGGAATCAGAAGAGCCGCAGCCGTCACGCAGTATCACGATAAAACGTAACCAGTATCTGGATGTCACGTATCCAGGCTCAGGCTGGACCTATCTCGGCGAAACAGGCAACGTCCGGCACATGATCTTTTTCGGCCGGAAACTCGGATCAAAAGATACGTCCTTTACCCTACGGTCCCGTACAGCCGGTACGACTTTACTTCACTTCTACAAAAACGACCTGCTTACGGGGAAGTACATCGATGATTATCTTTCCGTGACGGTCGAACAGGATGCGGCGACGTCGGACGATCACGCAACGGCTCCTTCGTATGCCGATATAGTTCCTCCCAAGCCGGTACGACAGGTGCCGGAAGCGGAAAAAGAAACAATTTCCGACAGTACCGGCATGGCGGAAAAATCAGCAGACAGTGCCGCAACGCCGGTAAAATCCGGTACAGCAAACACAAATACGGCACCGGATGAAACGACCGGTCCGGCAAAAACAGTAATCCAGAATACGGATACTGCTGCTGCAGAAACCGGTACAGGTACTGCCGGCAGCGTTCCGACAGATACAACTGGAACTTCTGCTGAAACAGCTGAACAGAGCGATGCGGACATTGCGGGAAACCTGCTGGATCAGGCAACGGCTGCGTATGCGGAACATAGTTATAGCAGGGCATATGCACTGCTTAATTCATATATGCAGAACGCTGTAACGCGAATCGACGAAGCATTGTTTCTGAAAGGACAGATACTTGAAGCTGAATCAAATATACAGGATATTCACGGAGCTGTTGACGCGTATGACGAAATCGTCAAAGACTGGCCCGGCAGTGCTTTCTGGGAAAAGGCCAGACAGAGAAGTATCTATCTGAAACGTTTTTACATTACTATACATTGATTCCGTTTTTCGGCGAAATCAGTACTCTGAGGTGATTATATGAAGAAAACAATCGGTTGTATGGCTGCTGCGGCAGTTCTTACCTTTGGCTTCCTTTCCTGCACGGTCAACAGAACCGTTGCAGAACCGCCGCGGACGGTTACCGTAAGCGGGACCGGGGCTGTCTACAGCATACCGGATACCGCAACAATTTCTCTTGCGGTCGAGTCTGAGAGCTGGGATGTCAAGACGGCAACGGAAGATAATGCAGCAAAAATGACCGCCGTACAGAAGGCAGTTGCCGACAGTGGTATCGCAAAAAACGATATCTCCACTTCGGACTACAATATTTACCGACAGTCGTCGTGGCAGAACGGACGGAATATTCCCGGTAAATACCGCGTTACAAATAGTATCCAGATAGTAGTGCATGATATTTCGCACTGCGGTACGGTCATCGATACAGCCGTCAGTGCAGGAGCCAATTCATTCTCTTCAGTTTCTTTTGATATCTCGAATAAAGAAGAAGCTGAAAGACAGGCCCGGACACTCGCAATACAAAAAGCACACGAGAATGCAAAACTTCTTGCTACGGCGAGCGGTGCACAGCTCGGACCGGTTCTGACAATTGCAGAAGATGCTGCTGCTGATTTCCATACGGCAAACATTACACTCAAGGCAGCAGCACGGGAAAGTACCGGTGTAACGCCGGTTGCTGCCGGCAGAAAAGAGATTTCAGTCACGGTAACTGCGACCTACAGCTTGCAATAAAACAGGGAGAAAGATAAAATACGTCATTATGTTAGACTATAAATTCATCAAAGAAAATCTTGAAGCCGTTAAAGAAAATATTAAAAACCGCAATATGCAGGCAGACGCGGATTTAGTTGTAGAACTTTACGACAAACGAACTGCCCTTATCACCGGACAGCAGGCACTTCAACAGCAGCGTAATGAAAACGCCCGTGCTATGAAAGGGAAAGTTGACGATGAAACAAGGAAGCAACTCGTCAGCGAAGGCAGAAATATAAAAGAACAGATCTCGCAGACCGAAAAGGAACTTGCAGATCTGGAACCGCAGCTTGACGCTGCAGCGCGGAAAATTCCTAATATGGTCAACCCTGCCTCACCAATAGGAAAAATTGATGCGGATAATATTGAAGTCAAAAAAGTCGGGACTCCACGTAAATTTGATTTTAAGCCGAAGGATCACGTAACGCTCGGAGAAGAACTTGATCTCATAGATTTTGACCGCGGAACAAAGGTTTCCGGGCCGAAATTTTATTATCTGAAAAATGAAGCTGTTTTTCTTGAGCAGGCACTTATCATGTATGCGTTGAATACACTGCGTAAACATGATTTTACGCCGTTTATTACCCCCGATATAGCGAAGGAAGAAGTACTTCAGGGCATCGGTTTTAATCCGCGTGGAAACGAATCGAATGTTTATACGATCGAGGAGGAACATACCTGTCTCGTTGCAACTGCAGAAATAACGCTCGGCGGATACCATTCCGGTGAAATTATTCCGAAAGCTAAACTTCCGCTCTACTACTGCGGACTTTCCCACTGTTTCAGGAGAGAGGCCGGCGCTGCAGGACAGTTCAGTAAAGGACTCTACCGCGTACATCAGTTCGATAAAGTAGAAATGTTTGTCTACTGTCTGCCGGAACAGTCGGATGAAATTCACGAACATCTGCGCAGAATTGAGGAGGAGATATTTATCGGACTCGGACTACCGTTCCGTGTCGTCGATACTTGTACCGGAGATCTCGGAGCGCCCGCTTACCGAAAATGGGATCTTGAAGCATGGATGCCGGGTCGTAACGGCGGCGAATACGGTGAAGTCACTTCAACGTCTAATTGTACTGATTATCAGTCACGAAGACTGAACGTCCGGTACAAGGACGACGACGGAAAGAACAAATACGTGCATATGCTGAACGGCACCGCTATTGCGGTCGGACGGGCAATGCTTGCTATTATGGAAAATTATCAGAACGAAGACGGAAGCATAACGGTGCCGCCTGTTCTGGTACCTTTCTGCGGATTTGACCGGATCGGACCGAAAACGGACCGTTAACACCTGAGGAGGTTTTCCCTATGGAACAAAACGACTATAACAGAGGTATCTTTTATCTACTCCTGTTTATCTGCTTCATAGGGACGGGTGTCATTCTAAAATTAGCAGCATCGGTTTTTCTTCCCATAACGTTTGCACTTCTGTTTACGTTTGTTATGATGCCGGTAATCCGTAATCTGAATAAAAAACTGCATATTCCCTGGCCTGTCGGTATTCTTTGTATGCTGCTGCTTTTTGGCGCGGTGTTCTTTGTAATCGGGAATCTGCTGCTTTCCAGTATAAAGGCAATTATCGGCGTTTATCCAAAATACGAAGAACGGTTCAATCTGATATATAAATTTATCGCATTACGATTCGGTCTTTCTTATGATTCCGGTTTGAATTTTATCGAAAACATGTGGAATCAGCTCGACATTCGTACCCAGATACAAAAATTTGCCCTGTCATTGTCTACAAATATTATTGTCTTTATAAAAGATCTGCTTATCATTATTCTGCTGATGGTATTTTTACTAAGTGAGATGAGGTTCATTAAGGAAAAGGTAAACTGTGCTTTTCAAAACAAGGCAAAAAGGCGGGTTACACACATAATAAATCATGTCATAGCTGAAATAATGCGGTTTATTTCCATAAAATTTTTTATTTCACTGACTACCGGACTTGTCGTTTTCCTGGGAACTCTGGTTATCGGGCTCGACTTTCCGATCATATGGGGATTCATCGCTTTTCTGCTGAATTTTATTCCGACATTCGGTTCAATTATATCATCTGTCATAACGGTGCTCTTTTCCGTACTGCAGTTCTTTCCTCATATCACCCCCATGATTCTGACTGCGCTGCTGGTTATCTCGGTAAATACATTTCTGGGAAATTTTCTGGAACCGCGCATAGAAGGTGAACATCTTGATCTTTCGCCTTTTATCATACTGGTCTGCCTTTCGATGTGGGGATGGATGTGGGGATTTCCCGGCATGATTGTCGCCGTTCCGATTACCGTCAGCATCAAGATTATCTGCGAAAATGTATCGTTTCTTCATCCCGTTGCCATTCTGCTCGGTAACGACCCCAAAAATACTGCGAAAGAATTTTCAAGTCCGGAAAAAGACCGGAATACAACCGAAAGTGACGACAAGTCAGAAAAATAACTGCCGGGTCGTCTTTTCATACAAAAATCTTTGATCTTCTTCTTTTATTGCAACATATCGACAGACTGAGCAGGTTCTGCTGCTGTCAGGGACCGAATATATTTTTTCAACCAGGCAGGTCGTAAACACGTCCCGTTTCGGTACTGAAGCAGTTCCGGTCGGGAATGTCATCTTAAGCGCATACTCTTCATTCTGTGCAAGCAACAGATTTCCGGCACCAGTTCCAAAAACGATTCTCTCGTAATCCGCATAGATGACAGATGGAGGATCCGCCCTGCCCTGTCTGTTGTGTACTTTTCCGGAATCTTCAGCCAGATAACGGCAGACGGAAATAAGCTGCAGTCCGTTACCGGCATTTTTTTCTGCATGTGCCTGAACAACAAATTCCTCAAGATATTCTTTCGCCCGTTTCTGGTATCCGATCGGTATACCGCTCCATACAGGTTTCGAAAACAGATCGTATCCGTTCAGAGGATGACAGGTTATATTTACCGTTTTTTTATCACTCACGGAAAAATACAATGAAGCCGAAAATCCCTGAGGCGGGGCAATCGGGGTTTCCTGTATTCTGCTTATAACAGGAGGAACAACCAAAGCCAGCCCCGTCTGGATACGTTTCATCGCGGTATCAAAATAGAGCCCCAATTTATTAAAATAAAATTCAACACGAACCTGTTTATCCGCAAATGCAAGTACGTTCTGCGGCGGATTTCGTAATACAATGATTCCTTCATTCATTACGGTTATCTGTGATGAGCTGAAGGCGACGGGAAAAACAGCCGAAACGACAGGCTTTATTTTACCGGTTGATTCTTCAGGTTCAGACTCGAGCGGCGTTACCGTTACCGGCACATTTCCATCAGTAAGATATTTCAGTACAAGTTCTTTTTCAATACCGCTTAAATCAGAATCAATCATGATTGTTTCTCCATTACTTTCAGGATATGAATCCGTTCTATTTTCCAGTCCTGATTCCGGTCAAGAAACAGCTGGAGATCGAGCGTACAGTTGTCGGCCGTTCTGAGTCGTACCGGAACAATAAAGTCGGCAGATCCGGCAAACGGTTCTCCTGGAATCCATGAAACAAATAAAGGATTCTGATCCGAAAATTCAGACGGATACCCGGGCCACTGCAACTTTATATCCGAAAGAAACAGTACCAGCGTATACACTGCCTTCTGCAAAAGAAACGAATCAGCTTCAGTCCCTTTTGAAACAGCAGCACAAAATCCGTTTACCGTTTTTACTGCCTGACTATCGAGTTTCGAAATGTCAAGACTTCCGAAATCATCAAACGACGGATACAACGGATCTCCGGCACCGGATACTGCAAGCACTTCAGGAGAAAGCTTCAGTTTATCCGATATTCCGTTCATTTTCGTAATATCCACAGATAATCTTTCGCCCTCAATTTCTGTTGTCCATACGATTTCTGAAGCTTCCTTTGAAATACGGCTTTTCATCGTAGCTGCATCATCAGCGGTACCGGTTACCGGCAGTGCATCTTTACAGGAGAAACAAAAAATTGTCGCACACAACAATAAAAACTTGCGTAGTAATCTGAATCTCGTCATCGGTAAACCTGCAATATACTGTATATTAGTATATCACCCATCACGAAAAAAATATAGGCATGATGCGGCAGATAGTCCATATTCTCCCGCGGTGCATTATCTTGAATATTTATACATATTTTGGTATATTTGAATCAGTTGCTAAAGTCTGTTACCTTTCGCAACCGCTTTATAGATATTTATAAATCTTTGCTGTACAAATCTTTATAAATTTCTGTGTCAGAATTAATAGTTGCACTTGCAAAACTCGTCAGACATTTGCAAGTGTCTCATTTTATGTAAACAAATCTTGCAGAGGCAGAACATGGCACTTACACTTGCAGAAAAAATCATTCAGTCGCATATTGTTCCACAAGGTGGAAGCACATTCGAACCGGGGATTCCTATAAAACGCGGTACCGATATAGCCCTTCGTATAGATCAGACGCTGACGCAGGACGCGACGGGAACGATGGCATATCTTCAGTTTGAAACTATCGGCATTCCGAGAATAAAAACGGAACTTTCAGTCTCGTATGTCGATCACAATACCTTGCAGACAGACTTCCGCAATATGGACGATCACCGCTATCTGCAGAGTGTCGCTGCAAAATACGGTCTCTATTTTTCACGACCGGGAAACGGAATCTGTCATCAGGTACACCTTGAACATTTTGGAATTCCGGGAAAAACACTACTCGGTTCAGATTCCCATACCCCTACCGGCGGCGGCATCGGAATGATTGCGATAGGAGCAGGAGGACTTGACGTTGCTGTCGCCATGGGTGGCGGTGCGTTTCATCTGGCGATGCCGAAAATTTTCTGCGTAAAACTCACCGGACGGCTGAGAAAGGGAGTAAGTGCGAAAGATATAATACTGGAAGTTCTCCGTCGTGAAAGCGTAAAAGGCGGAATCGGAGCGATCTACGAATATACCGGTGACGGGGCAACTTCGCTTACGGTTCCACAGCGGGCTACAATCACTAATATGGGGGCTGAACTGGGAGCAACCTGTTCCATCTTCCCTTCCGACGCCACAACCAAAAAGTTTCTTACTGCAATGGGCCGTGGCCGGGACTGGAACGAGTTGAAAGCCGATGACGATGCTGTATATGATAAAATCATCGAAATAGACCTTTCGACGCTGCGGCCGCTGGCTGCCTGTCCGCATATGCCCGATAATGTTAAAGCTGTTTCTGAACTTGCCGGCAAGCCGGTGACACAGATCGTCATCGGTTCCTGTACAAACAGTTCTCTCGATGATCTCGAAACTGTTGCAGCTATTGTAAAAGGCAAACACATAGCGCCAGGACTGGAAGCCGGTATTGCTCCCGGCAGCAGAACGACACTGATGATGGCGGAAAAAGCAGGGATCCTCGGTGATCTGATAAAAGCAGGCTTCCGGATTCTTGAAAGTGCCTGCGGCCCCTGTATCGGTATGGGCTTTGCACCGAATTCGAACGGAATAACACTGCGGACCTTTAACCGTAATTTCAAAGGAAGAAGCGGTACCGCCGATGCGGAAGTATTTCTCGTCTCTCCCGAAACGGCGGCCGCTTCAGCGGTTACCGGCGTATTTACAGCAGCCGACACGATTGATTATTCCGATCCTGCATTCGCGACCGGACTCCGTATCAGTCTGCTCGACGGGAAAGATTTCCGCCTTGCATCCGGTGAAGTTACAGAGTCGGCTCTGGATTCACAGATGATACTGCCACCGCTTCCTGAAAAAGATGCTGCACTGATAGAAATAAAACGAGGACCGAACATTAAACCATGTCCGCCGTGCCCGGAACCCGCTACGGAGCTGAAACTGCCAGTTCTGCTGAAGACCGGAGACAATATTTCAACCGACGACATAATGCCGGCAGGTGCGAAAGTTCTGCCGCTGCGGTCTAACATCCCGGAAATAAGTAAATTCGCCTTTTCCCGGATAGACCGGACATTCTATGAACGGGCCGAAAAGATAAATTTTTCAGGTTGTATAGTCATTGGCGGAGAGAACTACGGACAGGGGTCGTCTCGAGAACATGCTGCTCTGGCCCCCATGTACCTCGGTGTGCGTGCAGTTATTGCAAAGTCATTTGCACGTATCCATAAAGCAAATCTGGTAAATTACGGAATAATTCCGATAACGTTTGAGAACCCTGCTGATTACGATAAAATCAAGGAAAACGATACGGTCGAAATAACCGGCATATTCGAATCACTCAAAAGCAGAACACCTTTTACTATCAGTGTACATTCTGCCGGCAGTACCAGTACCATAACAGGAAAAAATACACTTTCGGAACGTGAAAGCAGAATCCTTGAAAACGGAGGGCTTGCGCCATATACACGGAAAGGCGGTAATTAATAATTGCTCATTGCGGCAAATAGCCGTATAATAGTAGCAGTACCGTACATGTATTTTTCTGGGGAGATAACAGAATGAATGTTCACAATATAATGGAAGAACAGGTTACTGAACGCATAAACAGTCTGTATGACCAGCTGAAAACAGAAAATCCAGTCTGGTTTACCTGTGACTGTCAAAGCTGTCGTCTCGATGCCGTAAGCTATGTTTTAAACAGGATTCCGCCGAAATACGTTGTCTCGGGACGAGGGATAACCCATACACAGGATATACTGGAAGATACGCAGCTCAAAGCAGATATAGATGCATTAGGCATGGAAGGAATCCGCCTCGTCAATGCGTCAAAACGTCCCTATCATAATAAAATCAGGCATCAGGTACCGGCAGCAGCTCCATCACCGCTGTTTAACTTTCCTATCTTTTCGGGAACCGTTTATGACGGCAGTACGTTTGAACCGCTTACCGGAGCTTCAATAAAACTACTGCAGAACGGAAAAAAAGCAGGCATGATTGACTCGTCATGGTATAATCCATGTAGTACCTATAAGACGACAAAAGGTAATTATACTTTCTGGGTACGGCCCGAAGCAGCTGAAAAAGAAAAATTTTCGAAACGGTTCCAATTTACCCTGGAAATCACAGCTCCAAATTACGACCCGATAAGCCATGTGTTTGACGTAATGCTCGTCAGTGAAAAACTCGACAAAAGTCAAACCAATTCCGTTTATACGCTGCAGATTCAGGATCTGTTTCTGTTCCACAAGGGAACGGAAAATCCGATGGAATAACGGAATACCAGTTTACTGCTCCTTTATTTTACGAAATAAAGAAAAGAACCGTTGACAAAAAATATCCTTTCTGGTACTATATCAACCATTACGGACGATTAGCTCAGATGGGAGAGCGTTTGGTTTACACCCAAAATGTCGGCGGTTCGATCCCGTCATCGTCCACTTTAATTGCTTGTAATATAACGACTTATAAAATCAATATCTGACTTCATTATTTTACTGTAAATAAAATATCAATAGTAGGTAAAATAATGACCGAAATATATGAAGAAGCAATCTGGCAGGGAATTCCTGTCCAACAGCCTGCTTTCATACGATTTAAAAGAAACAGTAAACGTCAATCGGTTCTGTCCACCCGGGAGCTCGAAACGCTTTTCGTCCCCAGAAATTTTTCGTCTGAAATGTTTTATGTTTTTTATCTGCTCTGTGTATCAGCAGGAATGCGGCTTGGTGAAGTCCGTGCATTCAGAAAATGCCAGTTCAACAAGGACAAAAAAGCAATCATCATAGACGGATTCCTTTCTGCAAACGGAGTCAGAAATCCTTTTAACAAGACCGGTTCGTCAGGAATACGCCCGGTCGGAATTTCACCGGGCACTTCAAAAAGCTCATATCAATACCGACGGACGGAAGTTAACACCTCATGCATGGCATCGTCCATTTCTACGAAGCATTCTTCAACGCCAGATACATTATCTTTAATATAGCATCGCAGGTCGGGAATGTCGATTTATTGCAGGTAACCTTCCGCAATTGAAAATTAAGTGATTCAATGGCATTCGTCGTGTTGATCGCTTTTCTGATTTCCGGCGGTACTTAAAAAATTCGGTCAGATCATTCCAGTGCGTATCCCATGATTTGAAGCGTCAACTATCTTGACACATTCCGTACACGCACACCCATTTGATTCGGAAATAGTTCATGAAAACCGTTCTTCAATCTGCCAAATCTAAAAACCTTTTGTCTGATGCCACCGGCACATAGCTTTAAAACGCTCGAAAGCGATTACAAGAAAATGAAAGAAATGATATATGGCCCCCGACCGGATTTTACCACGCTTATGCAGTACATAGAACAACTCGAAAATGAAATAAATACGCTCTGATAAAATAGTCTTTCATCATTTTTTCTATCACAAAAAGTATTCTCTAAACATAATAGCTCTCTTCAATTCTTCCGATGACGCTACACAATGGCTATACTGTAGCGTGATTGGAAGAAATCTTATTTTCCGTCAACCAGTATTTTAATTGTAAGCGTCAATTAATCCACACACCGCGGGGAAGAAAGGGAGTAATCTGAATATTCCAGGAGCCTCTGCTAAATAATACTAAGACACTCTTTTATAGAGTGTCTTTTTTTTGTGTCCGCCCCCCTCGGTATGCTTCCTTAGACGTAATCTTAAGTATTCCTTTTATGCTATAAACAATATATAATGGTTTATCTATTTTAAATAAATTTTTTACTGATATATAATAAAAGGATTACATAATGAATAAACAGCAGCTTGCCGCAAAGATCTGGGAATCAGCAAACCAGATGCGCTCAAAAATTGAAGCAAATGACTATAAAGATTACATTTTAGGTTTTATCTTCTATAAATATCTTTCTGAACGGGAAATACAATATGCAAAAGAACAGGACTGTACCGATGATGATATAAAAGCATTTTCAGAGGATGTTACCGATACGGTTGATTTTATCAGTAGTGGAATCGGATACTTTATTTCCTATGAAAATCTGTTTTCAACATGGCTTTCTTTAGGTTCTGATTTCTCTGTTGCAAATGTCCGAGATGCACTTTCTGCATTCAGCCGCTTAATCAATAAAAAGTATAAAAAAGTATTTGAAGGTGTTTTTGATACTTTGCAGACAGGACTGAGTAAATTAGGAGACAGTGCCGCTTCTCAGACAAAAGCAATCCGTTCACTTATCACCCTGATTAAAGACATTCCTATGGATGGCTCCCAGGACTATGATGTACTTGGGTTCATTTATGAGTATCTGATCAGTATGTTTGCGGCAAATGCCGGAAAAAAAGCCGGTGAGTTTTATACACCGCACGAAGTGTCGCTTTTAATGTCTGAAATTGTCGCAGACCATCTGAAAGACCGGAAAGAAATTGAAATATACGATCCTACCAGTGGTTCAGGCTCTTTGCTGATTACTATTGGTAAGAGTGTTGCAAAACATATTAGTAATAAAGATTCCATTAAGTACTATGCACAGGAAATCAAGCAGAATACGTATAACTTAACCCGTATGAATCTGGTAATGCGGGGTATTAATTCTGCAAATATCATAACCCGGAATGGTGACACGCTTGAGGATGACTGGCCGTATTTTGATGAAGAAAAAGCATATGCACCGCTCTATGTTGATGCCGTTGTGTCTAATCCACCCTATTCTCAAAAATGGGATCCGGAAAACAAAGATACTGATCCCCGGTATGCCCGCTTTGGGCTTGCTCCGAAAACAAAGGCTGATTATGCATTTTTACTGCATGACTTATATCATCTGAAACCAGACGGTATTATGACCATAGTTTTACCACATGGTGTACTGTTCCGTGGTGGAGAAGAAGGTGAAATACGAAAACATCTTATTGAAGAAAATCATATAGATGCAATTATCGGCCTTCCTGCAAATATTTTCTTTGGGACCGGTATTCCAACCATCATCATGGTGTTAAAACAGAAAAAAGAACAGTCTGACGTGCTGATTATTGATGCTTCAAAGGGATTTATAAAAGAGGGAAAAAATAATAAGCTGCGTTCGTCTGATATTAAACGCATTGCAGATACCGTTCAAAGCCGAAAAACAATAGACGGCTTTTCACGGTCTGTTTCAAAAGAAGAAATCAGAAAGAACGACTACAATTTGAATATTCCCCGCTATGTTGATTCATCAGAACCTGCAGAGTCATGGGATATCTATGCATCTATGTTCGGTGGTATTCCGGAAAAAGAACTTGATGCATTCGCTCCCTACTGGACTGCGTTTCCACACCTCCGCTCATCCTTGTTTACTTCTGCAACCGCTACAACTGCAAAATTAACGGCACAAGATTGTAAACAGGCTGTTTTGAATCATCCGGATGTTACTTCATTCCTGCACACCTTTACCACATCCTTTGATGACTTTGACCAGATACTCAAACATGACTTACTGACAACACTGACAGCAGTTGACCGTACCACCGAAGAAACGGTATTAAGCACTGAAATATTCAGCCGGCTTGCGTCCATCCCATTAGTCGATCCCTATGAAGCGTATCAGATTCTCGATGATAACTGGGGTACAATTGCGGCAGATCTTGAAGTGCTGCAGACAGAAGGGCTTGATGCGGTTAAAAAAGTAGATCCGCACATGGTAACTAAAAAGAAAGACGGGAAAGAGACCGACGTACAGGACGGCTGGGTTGGTCATGTACTGCCGTTTACCCTGGTACAGCAGACACTGATGAAGGATGAACTGGATGCGGTACAGAAAAAAGAAGACCGGCTTTCAGAAATTACGAGTCAGTATGATGAAATTCTTGAATCGCTTTCTGAAGATGAAAAAGAGAGTGAATGCATCAACGATACAAAAGATGCATTTGTCGCTGCCGTTGTTACAAAAGAAGCAAAACAGCTGCAATCAGAATGCAAAAAAAATGAATCGTATCCGGAAGACTCGTATGAAGCAAAGATCATCCAGGTAAATGACTTACTTACAGAAGAAAAAGCACTTAAAACTGCAATAAAAGATGCAGCAGCTGCCCTTGAAGCAAAAACAAAAACAGTAATCGAACAATTGAATGAGAGTCAGATTCATCAGCTGCTTGAAGCAAAATGGATTACCCCGCTTATGGACTCACTACAGAAACTGCCTGAAACACTGCTTTCAGATTTTGCCTCCCGCATTCAATCACTCTCTGAAAAATATGCAGAAACATTTGCCGATGTAGAATCACAGATCCACGACACTGAAACAAGCCTTGCCTCCTTTATTGATGAACTGACCGGCAGTGACGCAGACATGCAGGGACTTGCAGAACTGAAAAAGCTTTTAACAGGAGCTTTATAATGGAAGAAAAGAAACGAGTTCCAAAGATACGTTTTGCAGGATTTACGGATGAGTGGGAAGAAAAGAAGCTGGGAGAAATATGCACTATGCATGCAAGAATTGGATGGCAAAATCTTCGCACTTCTGAATTTCTTGATAGTGGTGATTATTATTTGATAACAGGTACTGATTTTGTTGATGGTCGAATTGACTTGAATACTTGTCATTACGTAGTAAAAGAAAGATATATACAAGACAAAAACATCCAGATTAATAATGGAAGTATTCTGATAACAAAAGACGGAACACTTGGAAAAGTTGCTTATATTAAAGAATTAGACAAACCAGCCACATTAAATGCGGGTGTTTTCAATGTTGTAATTTCTGATAAAGAACATGTAGATAGCAAATATTTATTTCATTACCTTAAAGCTCCTTTTTTGATGGATTATGTTGATAAAAGAGCTACAGGTGGAACCATCAAACATTTGAACCAAAATATTCTTGTTAATTTTCCAGTTATTATTTCACCAAAAAATGAACAAGTTAAAATCGGTGTATTTTTCAGCAAGCTCGATGACGCTATCACCCTTCATCAGCGTAAGCTTGATAAACTTAAAAATATAAAAAAATCATTACTTGAAAAAATATTTCCCAAAGAAGATGCCTGTGTACCCGAAATCCGTTTTGCAGGATTTACGGATGAGTGGGAACAGCGTAAGTTGGGAGAAGTTTCTACCTTTTCAAAAGGATTTGGTTATTCTAAAAATGATTTACAAGAAAATGGTACTCAGATAATTTTGTATGGTAGAATGTATACAAGTTACGAAACAGAGATAAGAGAAGTTGATACATTAGTTAATCCAAAGGAAGGTTCTGTTTATAGTAAGGGCAATGAAGTTATTCTTCCTGCATCTGGTGAGACAGCTGAAGACATTTCAAGAGCTTCTGCAATTGTTAAACCAGGCATTATTTTAGGTGGAGATTTAAATATTGTTTGTCCAAACGATTTCCTAAGTTCGACTTTTTTAGCATTAACGCTTTCAAGTGGCAATCAACAAAAAGAAATATCAAAAAAGGCACAAGGGAAAACTGTTGTTCATATTCATAATTCAGACTTAAAAGATGTGAATATAAAATATCCGTCTCTCTCTGAACAACAGAAAATCGGCTCATTCTTTCATAACCTCGACAACCTTATTACCCTTCATCAGCGTAAGCTTGATAAACTTAAAAATATAAAAAAATCGTGTCTTGAAGCGCTGTTTGTATAACGAAAAGGAGTGAGTGGTAATGACGTTTACACAAGAATCTGACTTTGAAAATGCACTGGTTGAAATGCTTACCAATAAAGGATGGGAAAAAAAGATTATAGAATATCCCACCGAAGATGAATTGTTAAAAAACTGGGCAGCGATTCTTTTTGAAAATAACCGGAGCATTGACCGTTTAAATGATGTGCCGCTTACTGATACCGAAATGCAGCAGATTATTGAACAGATTACTACATTGCGCACGCCGCTTGCATTGAATGGGTTTATAAACGGAAAGTCTGTTGCCATAACCCGTGATAATCCTGCTGATACCCTTCATCAGGGAAAAGAAGTCAGTTTATACATATATGACCGCCATGAAATAGCTGCAGG
This sequence comes from Treponema sp., assembly GCA_022640795.1. GTDB lineage: Bacteria > Spirochaetota > Spirochaetia > Treponematales > Treponemataceae > Treponema_D. Next base: position 14,707 of record JALCCK010000012.1, on the reverse strand, counting down.
GTTAAGCCGGTACCAGATTGTACGGCAGCCGCGGTTCAAAAGTAAATCAAAGATTCTGAATGACCGCCGGGGTGATCTCATGCTTTTGATTAACGGTATGCCGGTTATTCATATTGAATTGAAGAAAAGCGGTGTTTCAGTCAGTCAGGCGTATCATCAGATAGAAAAATATGCACATGAAAACATTTTTTCAGGATTATTTTCTTTAATACAAATATTTGTTGCAATGGAACCGGCAGAAACAGTGTACTTTGCGAATCCGGGACCTGATGGATTTTTTAATCCGAACTTTTATTTTCACTGGGCAAATTTTAACAATGAACCTGTAAATGACTGGAAAGAAATCGCTTCAACATTGCTTTCTATTCCCATGGCACATCAGTTAATCGGATTTTATACCGTAGCTGACAATTCAGACGGTGTACTCAAAGTAATGCGGAGCTATCAGTATTACGCCGCAAATGCCATATCAGACAAAGTTTCCAAAACAGACTGGAGTGAACACACGGTCAGGGGCGGCTATATCTGGCATACAACAGGGTCGGGAAAAACAATGACCAGTTTCAAATCTGCACAGCTGATTGCAAGCTCAAAAGATGCTGATAAAGTGGTGTTCCTTATGGACCGTATAGAATTAGGAACACAGTCCCTTAAAGAATACCGTGGATTTGCCAGTAAAGATCAGGAAGTACAGGAAACAGAAGATACGGTTACCTTAATTGGAAAACTAAAAAGCCCTGATTCTCAGAATACCCTGATTGTTACCTCTATCCAGAAGATGAGTAACATAAAAGCAGAAGAACACGGACGAAACGAAGCAGATATAGCGGTTATCAATAAAAAACGGATTGTCTTTATTGTTGATGAAGCGCACCGTTCAACCTTTGGTGATATGCTTGTTACAATAAAAGAAACATTCCCGCATGCATTGTTCTTTGGATTTACCGGGACCCCCATTCAGGAAGAAAATCAGAAAAAGACAAGTACCACCGCCACCGTTTTTGGAAATGAACTGCACCGCTACAGTATTGCCGATGGTATTCGTGATAAAAATGTGCTCGGGTTTGACACATATAAAGTGCTCACATACAAAGATACTGATATACGAAAAGTAATTGCACTGCAGGAGTCAAAAGCGGACAGCGAAGAAGATGCTGTTGATGATGAAAAAAAACGCATCGTCTATTACCGTTTTATGGATGCAAGTCAGGTTCCTATGGCAGGATACACCGATAATTCCGGTACATACATAAAAGGTATTGAAGACTATTTGAACCGGTCACAATATGAGCGGAAAACACATCAGCAGATGGTAATCCATGATATACAGGAACACTGGATTACAAAAAGCGTGCATGGCAAATTTCATGCAATCTTTGCAACAAGCAGCATTACCGAAGCAATCCAGTATTATCGCCTTATAAAAAAAGAGTGGCCGTCACTACAGGTAACCGCACTGTTTGATCCAAATATCGACAATAACGGTAGTTCTCTGTATAAGGAAGACGGTCTTGTAGAAATTATACAAGATTACAATACCCTGTATAACCGTGATTTTTCTCTTGCAACGCATGCACAATTCAAAAAAGAAATTGCTGCCCGGCTTGCACATAAAAAACCATTTGAACATATTGAACAGACTCCGGACCAGCAGATAAACATAGTAATCGTTGTTGACCAGATGCTTACCGGTTTTGATTCAAAGTGGATTAATACCCTGTATCTGGACAAAGTACTGCACTATGAAAATATCATCCAGGCTTTTTCACGGACAAACCGGCTCTTTGGACCGGATAAACCATTCGGTACTATCCGGTACTATCGCTTCCCTCATACAATGGAACAGAATATAAAGAAAGCCGTAAAGCTGTATTCAGGGGACCGACCATTCGGGTTATTCGTAGAACAGCTGGATACAAACTTAAACGGTTTGAATAAAACATTCACTGAAATAAAAGACCTGTTCAATCATGCAGCTGTTAAGAACCTTGAAAAGCTGCCGGAAGACGTGAGTGAGCGCGGTCAATTTGCAAAACTATTCAAGACACTGAATACCTATCTTGAAGCTGCAAAAATACAGGGCTTTTCATGGGATACAGACGAATACACATTTGAAACAGCTGACTCACACTCCCCTCTATCGATAACCCTTGATTTTGACCAAACTGACTATCTGACACTTGCAATCCGCTATAAAGAATTATTTGAAAAAGGAAGCAGTACTGATAAAGATCCCTCCGGAAATATCCCGTTTGAAATAGACGGTTATTTGACCGAAATACCCACAGACAAAATAAATTCCGATTATATGAACTCACGGTTTGACAAATATTTCAAACTGCTCAGTCAGGAACATATAGATCCAAAGGAACTCGAACAAACACTTGACGATCTGCACAAGTCATTTTCGTCGTTAACACAGGAAGAACAAAAATATGCCAATATCTTTCTTCATGATGTACAAAACGGTGACATACAGCTTGAAAATGGAAAAACATTCCGCGAATACATAACAGAATATCAAGAGCATGCGAAGAATGATCAGATTTATCATATTTCCCATGCACTAGGACTCGAAGAGAAAAAGCTCAGAGACATTATGTCATCAAAAACTGCTTCATCAAACATTGATGAGTTCGGCCGCTTTGAAGACTTAAAACAAACCGTCGATAAAACAAAAGCAAAACTTTATTTTGAAGAACAGGAGGGCATTTCCATTTCACCATTTAGTGTTAATATGAAAGTAGATAAATTACTACGGGAGTTCATACAAAACGACGGTTTTGATATTGAAACAAAAAAGTAAAGCTTATTGCAAAATTAGTATACAAAACTTAAATACCTCTAAATATAATAAAATTAAGAAACAGGTCGATTATAATAATGACAGCAGAAAAATTTACGTTACAACTTCATATATTGCCCAGCCAACACTAAATGTATTTAGATGGAATTACTTGGAGTCCTTTTTAAGTGTCAACGCCGGTGAACCGGTGTCCGGAACTGTAAAAAAGTGATATACTGCCCGTATGGTAAAACCAAGCACTCAATATAAACGAGAACATAAGGCCGATTATGGTCATGAAAAAATAGAAATACTGTATGAGGACCAGTATCTGACCGTCATAAACAAGCCGACCGGTATGCTGTCTGTTCCCTATCCGGGAAGCAGGGCCCGTACGGCAATTGCCGTACTTGAACAGCTGATGAGGGAAAACGGTACCTATTCGACGAGACACCACCCCTTTTGTGTCCACCGGCTGGATCGGGATACGTCCGGAGTCATGATGTTTGCCATGACTGAAACAGCTCAGAAAAAAATAATGGATACCTGGCACCGGATGGTAACAGGCCGTTTGTATCGCGCCGTAGCAGAAAATAATGGGAAAAAAATATTGCCGGAAGAAGGAATCATAGACGCACCGCTTGCATACAATGCATATAATATCGGGTTCGTCCTACAACCGGGTGACCGCCCCGGTAAAACGGCACATAAAAAACCGGGTGATACGTCGGTATACGAACGGCATCTTGATTTTAAAAATAACGGTGTCCGGTTTAAAACCGTTCCGGCGCGTACGCACTTCAAAGTACTTTTCCGTGGAGCGACCCATACATTATTTGAATTAAACCTTGATACAGGAAGAAAAAACCAGATCCGGGCCCATCTGGCAGCCAACGGGTATCCCCTTGCCGGCGACGAGAATTATCGTGCACATACAGATCCGTTTGGCAGGCTCGCGCTGCATGCACGTACGCTTGAATTTGATCACCCCTTTACTAATAAACATCTGAAATTTGAAATACCGGAACCAGAAGAATGGCTTTCATATGTCAAAAAAGGAGACTTCCATCCGGCTCGTCCTCTGTGGGCGCCAGAGACAAAAAAAACTGCCGTTCCACATTCCTATGCTAACAAAAAAAGAGATAACAGAATCCAGAAAGCAGGGAATACAGAAAAAACAACCAGCAGGAAAAAAAGAAACAGCATGGATTTTATAGAAAAAGGCAGACTCAGAAATCGGTCATGAGCCCTTGTTATCAGTATTTTCCGGATCGTGCCTGACTGTTTTCCGGTTTTCAGGAGTGCGTAAAATGTCAGGAGGCATGTAACCGCAGCCACCTGACCGATCTGCGACAGTTTTATATACACTTTTCAGTTTTTTTAAAAAATCTTTCATGCGACAGAATCTACACCCCATAAATACCTCCTGTGTTACAATCTTCAGCCATATTCCCTGACCACACTGATTACGGTCAGAAAATTATTTCACCGTTAAAATGAAAAGCCCCTGTCAACGTTCAGGCAAAATGAAACGCTACAGAAAGATGTATGAGCTCCGTGACCAGCCTTACCGATGACAGAATGAGATGTATCCATTATATCTTTTTCAGGTTTTCTGAAAAGTGGTACCACCATAAAAAAATAGGATTTCACCTCGCCGCAACGCAGTGACAAGATTCAAGTCTGCCTGCCTGCTATACTGCCATCTTATAAATCTTATACATATCATCTTCATATAGTACTTTTGCAGAACCCGCATGACCGCCGGCAGCAGCAGCACATCGTTTTGCCATTTCTTTCATCTGTTCATCTGTAGGATTTATGCCTAATTCCGTAAGAGAGGTGGGCATATGAATAGAACGATAGAAGTGCTCCATAGCTTCAATACCTTTTATAGCACTTTTTCCTGCAGTCTTTTCCGGCTTTAAATTCCAGACATTCTCGGAAAATCTCACAAACCGGTCAAGGCAATCTTTATATACATATCTTGCCCAGCTGCCCCATATAGCTGAAAGACCAGCACCATGAGCGACATCAAACATACCGCCAATTTCATGCTCAAGCATATGTGAGGCAAAATCGCCGCCATCATTGCCACAACCAGTCAAACCATTATGCGACAGGCTGCCTGCCCACATTACTTCTGCCCGTGCATCATAATCGAGCGGATTATCTTTAAGCAGCAACGAATTCGTGATAACAGTACGCATCAGCGCTTCAGCAATATTATCTGTCAAATTCATAGTACCACCATTGGTAAAATACCGCTCCATCGTGTGCATCAAAATATCAGTACATCCACAGGCGGTCTGGTAATCAGGCAATGTCATAGTCAGTTCAGGATTCAGAATAGCAAATTTTGGTCTTGAGAGATCGTCATCATAAGCACGTTTTATGCAACCTTCATCCTTTGTTATAACACAACTGTTACTCATCTCGCTACCTGACGCCGCAATAGTCAGAACGACACCGATTGGAAGACAGGCAGCCGCCTTTCGGGTATGTTCATAAAAATCCCAGACATCGCCTTCATTGGTAACACCGTATCCTATGGCCTTTGCAGAATCAATAACGCTGCCTCCGCCGACGGCAAGAATAAAATCAACACCTTCCCTTCTACAAAGTTCTATTCCCTTATATACCAAAGATAATCTCGGGTTAGGTATAACTCCGCCCAGTTCAACATACTCTATAGTATGAGCTGCAAGGGATTCTTTTATGCGGTTAACCAGTCCCGATCTTACGGCACTATGGCCACCATAATGGATAAGTACCTTTCGTGCCTTTTCATAATTTACAAGACTTCCTACCTTCTTTTCCGTATCTTTCCCAAAAATTACTTTCGTAGGAGTAAAATATTCAAAATTATACATATTCAATCAGTCTCCTTATAGCTCTTTACCATATTTAAAATAATAAGCATCCAGTTCCGCATACATCTTTTTTACTTCAGCTTCTCCGATATCCATTGCAGGAGCCCTCATATGTGACAGAGGAATTCCATTATAGTGTGCTCCATATTTTACATAACTTAAAATCGCACAGCCTTTAATGATCTTTGCCAAATCATTAGCCTGCTCTTGTGCTGTTTTTGCACCCTCCATATCACCAGATTCAAAGGCCTTGTATACTTTTACGAAGGGTACCGGATCACAGTTACCACATCCTGCAACAACGCCCTTGCATCCTATTGAAAGAGCAGGTAAAAACAACTGATCAGGGCCGCATATTACATCAAATTCTTTATCATGACACAGGACATATTCCTTAAATACGTTAAAATCCGGATAACTATATTTTATACCAACAATATTCTTCATTGTAGAAGCCAGAAAATCGGCGACTGGCACACTGATATCATTTGCAGAGCACTGGGGAATATTGTAGAGATATACGCTGCAGTCGTCAGGAACACTGGAAGCAACAGTTTTATAATACGAAATCATTTCTTCATCGGTTACTCTCAGAAACTGGGGGGTAATGACACCAATTCCTGCAGCACCTGCCTTCCATGCATGTTTAGCCAGTTCAACAGTGTCCTTTGTATTGGCGGCTCCTACCTGCACGAAAACAGGAATCCTGCCATTTACATATTTTATTGTGTGTTCTGTAAACCTTTTTTTTTCTTCGATAGTCATTTTCATCATCTCACCAGTGGTTCCGCATGGATACAAACCATTGACCCCGCCGGCAATGAGATAGTCAATCAGAGCGTCCGTTGCCTTAAAATCAATATTGTCGTTTTCATCAAACGGAGTAATCATAGGGATGATTACCCCTTTCATTTTTTGCATATACTTCTCCTCTTTTGTGCAAATTTTCTAAAATATTCTAAAATATCTGTATACAGAAAAAACACCTGATTTTGCATTCAGCTATTTATCAGTATTTCATTAAGTCCGTCAGGTACCTTTTCAGACTCCTGCTGTCACCAGCTATAGCCTATTACAAGTAACAGGACCTTCGGCATGTTTCAGTACATTTGCTATCGGTTTCATACGTAAAAACATCCATCTTTTGTCAGTCCGTACAAGGTATTTTTATACAGGCTTTCTTGAAATCAGTATGACAGGAACCAATATCTCCGCAACAAGTATGACCATCATGCGGAAAAGCAATATAGAACATTCCCTCATGAACGATACAATCCATACCTTTTCCAGTATAAAAGGCTACATCTTTTTGAAAATCATACGGTACAGTTTCCTGCAATGCTGCAATATCAGCCCAGATCAGTTTTTCTGCTTTTAAGGTGACAATCTGAATATCGATGTATTGTATATGTGCCTCAAAATCGGACGCATGTATCTCTTTTGTCACGCCCTTTTGCAAAATAACGATGAACCGGCCATCCGTATAACGCCCGGGCGCAAGATTCTTTACCGATTCATAATAGTTCAGTCCATCAATCATGCCCGGTACAATCGGGGCATAATCGTAAATATGTTCAATACTGTCAATAATCATCGTATTCACCGATCAAAATCAATTTTAGCTCTGCGAAAACTTTCCTGTAAGAAAGATCGTACCAGTTTTTCTTTCTCCCACATATCATCACCCATATGTGACCGTACTTCAACAGCACAGAACGTACGTTTTATCCCCTTTATGGTGTCTTTTGCAGAAAGATTCTTCAATATATCTGCGGCAACATCGGGGGTCAGATATCCCCATGTTGAAAAATCAGGAGAACGTCCGACATCCATATGCCAATCACCGAAGCAGGGGTGCTGAGGATTATTAATACAATTACAAATATGGATCTGAGCTATATATGAAGAAGCCAGTTCCAGAGATTCTATCAAATTAATGTTACCGAGCTGTTCATGGGCACTGTCCCAATGAATAAAAAATTTAGGACACATTTTATGTAAAGAAGCAAACCACGCAACGACTTCCGTCATAGGCCCCAATATTTGTTTTTTATGCACATACCGATCAAGCGGTTCCAGAGTCAAATCAACATCGTTGTACTGTACGGTATGTTCATAAAGCTGAACATAGCTATCAAACAATACCCGTTTAGATTCTTCCAATGACTCCGCACCGGTATATGGACCTGACGGAAGACCACAATGAGTAACTCCCATTTCAGCAGCCATTGAGATACAATCTTTCGTATAAGCAACAGCTTTTTCCCGTATGACAGGATCAAAGGAAGCAAGATTAAATCCATGCTCCGCAATGGATGGGGACAGCCAGACTGTCAACTGATAACTATTTCGCTCTACAAGTTTATGTATTTTTTCCCGTATTCCTGAATCACAAAAAAGTCCCAGTTCAATTCCTTTATAGAAGGGAATAGCCTGTACCTGTTCAATAAGATGGAAAAAAAACTCTTCATTTTTTACTACGGGCATGAAAATTTCAAGCATATGAAGAGAAGGATAAATCTTCTGCATTTTCTAGCTCCTTGCTGCTTTTATTCTTTTCTGAATCAACGGGAAAAACAGGGAAAGTATAATAAGACAAATCAGAACTACTGAGATTGGATTTCTGACGAAAATCATATAACTGCCCTGTGACAATGTTAATGCGCGGCGCATATTTGTTTCACAAAGATTTCCAAGCAGCAAGCCAAGGATGAACGGTCCAAGCGGAAAATCCATTTTTCTGAAAAAAAATCCAAGTATCCCAGAAACAAACATAACAAGAACATCGAAAAAGTTTTTATTTAATGCATAGGAACCAACACAGCAGAGTATAAAAACAGCCATCCAGATTGCTTCTTTACGTACGTTAAGTATTTTTACCGAAACCTTAACCATCAGCAAACCAATAATTAAAATCAAAATATTTGCGACAATCATTAGAAGCATAAGATTGCGTACAAATTGACCATTTCCAGAAAACAGTGTTGGACCTGGAACCATACCATACATCATCAGAGTTCCGAGCAGGACTGCAGTATTAGAATCGCCCGGAACGCCAAGTGTCAAAGCAGTAGTCAGTGCACCACCGATAGAGGCATTATTAGCAGAACAGGTTCCTGCTACACCTTCGATAGAACCATTCCCAAATTCTTCCGGATGTTTCGACAGTTTCTTTGATACATCCCAGGAAACTATCGATGCAATATCACCACCTGCACCGGGGATAGCACCAATAATAATGCCTATTAGTGCAGAAATGAACGTAGGAGGAGTAATTCGTTTCAACTCTTTTGCAGTCGGAAACATGGAACCAGAGCCTTTTATGACTTCATCTTCTGTATTTTCTTCCTTTATGTGTTTCCAGGTAAATATTTGATAGGCCATTTCACCTACACCAAAAATACCTATCATAACAGGAATAAAAGAAACACCATCCATAAGATTTATATTATTGAATGTAAAACGCTGGCTCGACAGCATAGGATCGAGCCCTATCGTGCTTAGCAGCAATCCTAAAGATCCCAAAAGAAGCCCTTTTATCATAGAGCCCTGAGAAACACTTACCATCATGATTAAGCCGAAAAGTGCCAGCCAGAAAAATTCAGACGGGCCGAATTTCAATACAAAATTAGCCAGTGGAAATGCTGCTACAATTAATAGCAGGGTACTGAGGATACCACCTATAACGGAACAGATAGTATTTAAAGAGAGTGCAAGACTAGCCCGCCCCCTTTTTGTCATACCATAACCATCAAAAGAAGTCGCTATTGAAGCAGGAGTACCAGGGGTATTGATAACAATTGCGGAAATACCGCCTGCAAAGAGTGCCGAATTATAGACACCAATAAGCATTGCGAATCCTCGCGTCGGTTCCAGCCAGAATGTAAGTGGCGTTAAAATAGCAATAGCCATAGTAGAGGTAAGTCCCGGCATCATGCCAATAAACATTCCAACGAGAACTCCCAGCACCGCATATACCAAGACTCCGAATGATACTACATCACGTAACGAGATCAGCCATTCCATATATTACTCCAGATAATTAATTTATATTCAGTTTGACTTTAAATGCTGTATGAAAAAGCAGGTACAGCACTATAACGCTTGTAAAGGCATAAATGATTGTAAATTTCCATGAACACTTTAGAATTCTTCCCAGAATTATCTGGAAAACTATAGCTGCAATAATAAATGGTATAAAATACCACAATATAAAAAAACATATCAAATCAGCAAAAACCAAAAGCACTGTAATCAAATTTTCTTTCTGCGAAACATCCAACTGAAAATATACCGTCTGTTTATGAACTCCTGAAACAATCAAAAGAACAGAAAACAGCAAAAGCAGACTCGCCGCAAAAATCGGGAAGTATCCGGGACCGGGGACACCATCGGCACTTCCATTTTGAAATGTACGGGCTTTAGCTATAAATAGAAGAGCAACAAGTGCACTGATATCACCAAAAATGACCTCAGCATTCAGAAACCGTTTCATATCAACTCCTGTCTCAGACTAGAATGAACAAATCATTCTAGTCATAAAAAACTTATACTATTTTTTACCAAGTCCCAACGATTTAAACAGTTGTGAATAATACTCGAAATCAGTATCAGCCTGTTTTCTGAATTCTTCAGGTGTCATATAGTTCCAGTCTGTGCCATATTGTTTTGTAAATTTTTTAAATTCATCTGAGTTGACAGCATCCTTAACCGCTGTTACAAGCGTATTTTTAATATTCTCAGGCATTCCCTTTGGAGCCAGAACACCGACCCAAACGATAGCTTTAATATTCGGATAGCCGAGTTCTTTGGTAGTCGGAACATCAGGAAGCTGGGAAGCACGTTTATCATTAAATATGGCAAGACATTTTAGTTTTCCGGACAAAATATTCGGTCCGGCTTCACATGTCCCAACGGTAATAGCATTACATTGTCCTCCGAGCAGCGCCGTCATAGCACCAGTAGCACCATTAAACGGAACATCATTTACTTTTATACCGGTTTCTTTCTGCATAATCGCTGAAGCAATATGCTAAATACTGCCGGTTCCTGAATTACCGACAATCACCTTGCCAGGATTAGCTTTACAAAAATCGATAAATTCCTGGAAAGTATTGTAAGGAGCATCAGCAGGTACAGTAAGACAAGAGGCCCACGTCTGTGCACAGCCAAGAAGTTCAACATCGTCAGGTTTTATATCTGCATATCCCAAAGCATTAACCATAGAAAGTTCGCATGGAGCCGTACCGATTGTGTAACCATCAGGTTTACTCTTTGAGACATACTTCATTGCTATAGAACCTGAAGCACCGACTTTATTATCGCAGACGACAGGTACCCCTAAATTCTTCTGCATTACGTTAGCAAGTTGTCGTGCCATTGAATCAGAACCACCACCTGCAGCAGCATGGACGATAAAATTTATCGTTTCCGAAGGATATTCCTTCTGTCCATTAGCAAGTGCCGGCCCCATTCCAATAGTTGCTACTGCAATACAGGCGGCTGCCATCCTACTCCACTTCTTGTTCATAATTACCTCCTAAAATTGTATTTTGAACAGTGTAGAATTGATCTCTTTATTCCAAAAAAGAATACATTGAAACTTTATGTACCTCATGATTAGATGAAACGAGTGTGTTTTCTTTTACGAAAATTTGTGTCGGACCAATACCGCTATCTATCACGGTTTTATCAATGAGCCCTTTTTTCGTGTAATGATACAAAGACAGTTCTTTATTTCCGCCACGTTCACCAACAATCAATGCCGGGTTTCCCAGGATACGACCACTCCAAAGAACATGTCCAAACTGGATCGGCAACGATGTAACACAATTATAGGAACCGTTTTCTTCTTTAAATATCTTTACCATGTTTCCATGAAAACCTTCGATAATGGCAATTTCATCTTTCCCGTCGTCATCAAAGTCCCCGACTGTTATTTCACTTGTTGGATTTGGAAGTATACGTTCAACTTTCCATAAACCGTTATCCATACCGCATTTGAAAGTGCCTTCTGAACCACCGGCATAGACATCATCATATCCGGCTTTATTGCGATATACAGAAAGGGCATGATGTTTATGGATACCTTCTTTTATGGACGAGAAATGTAAAATCCCATCTGACAAAGGGCTGACCATGACAGATCCTGCGGTTGACCAGTCTTCAACAAATTCCTTATGTTTACACAATGTACCGCAGATGACATATTGCCCGTCGGGTTCTGTAACAACAGCGATACGATGACAATACGGTAAAGCGGTTTTCTGCAGCCGCTGTCCTGAAATTTTTCCGTTTTTTGCAGTAAACCGAGTCTTTACGACCAGAGCTTCCTGTGAATCGAAAACCGGAAAAAAATTCTCAATAGAAAATATTGTATCGCTCTCCGGAATATTCACCAGTCCCATGGAACCACCTGCACCGACTGAAAACGGATAAACGTTTTCAGGATTTTCTGCATCTATTGCACAGGCAGAACCGTTATGGTTTTCAGAAGAAGCAACAAAAAAAACTTTCCCGTTTTTATCGAAACTTCCTATCGCATAGACACCTTGAATATCTATTACATCTTGTTTTTTTATATTCATTGTTATAAGCCTCATTTCAGATTACTGTAGATCCAGCGCGAAGGATTATTAGAAATTATCCGTTCTATTTGTTTTTTTTCTTGTAACAGAGAATTCTTTATTTTCTGAAGTTGTTCCGTATCACTTATCCAGGCAGGAAAAGATATACTCACCGCAGCTATAATCCGTTCGTTATAGCGAACAGGCGTACCATAACACTGAATTCCCGGCGAAGACTCTTCATTTTCATGTGAGATGTCATCGACTTTCATTTCCTGTAACTGTTTATACAGTACGGCAACGTCAGTAATTGTTTTGGGAGTAATCTTCGGCATGCCATCATCAAACATTTTTTTTATCTGCTCATATGACTGCTGGAATAACATGGCCTTCCCCAATCCCGTACAGCTTGCCTTTAAAGCGTACTGGGGAGATGCAGGAGGTGTAATCAATGAATCAGATACTTTTCGCAGTAAATATCTGACTTCATTTCCTGAAAGCACACCAAAAAAGGACGTATATTTCGTTTCGTTCACCGCATTGATCATTATACGTTCAATACTGCTGAGCAAATTAGAGTTATCAACAAAACGATTACCAAGATTGAATAATTCCTCTCCCAGATAATATGTTTTCTCTTTTGCATTGAATGTTAAAAAGTTTTTGTTAATTAAAGACGCAAGTAAATTAACCAACGTTGATTTCGGAATCTTTAAATCATGAGCTATAACAGAAAAAACAGCACCTTCCGCATTATGATCAGCAATGTAAACGAGCACATCCAATGCCCTGTCAACGGAATGATTAGAAATTTTGTCAGATGGCATTTTAAACCTCAGTATAAATAGTTCGTATATACGAACATGATTCATATATACATATACTATTATAGTATCCGTATTTTTTATCTGTCAAGTTTTTTATTTCTGCGTTAATAACGGAAGATGATACGTTATCGAGTCAGAATATTTTTATGGAAAAATTATTGTGATGATACAGGCAGCTTTTTTTTCTCATCTGTTTAAAATAAGGAAGCCCGGAAGTGTCCTAAATCACTCCCGGGCGCTATGTGTAGAGGCCTCTTTATTTTATGATAACCCATTATGTGTATATTTCAAGCAAATGCAAAAAAAATCCGGAAGTATATTTCTATACTTCCGGTCCATCACTATCAGGAACAATCTATTTATTAGTATACGCCAGAATTTTACTGCTGTCAAAATTTTTCGGTCGGAAGGCAGGTAACACAGCCGTATCCGTCAGTACCGAAAACGACCTCCCGGTTTGTCCGGTTTTATGTTATTTCATTGCTCGCCGGCTATCCGTGTGCTACAATATGTCCAGACGGAGCCAGCGAAACGGCATATTACCCAGCAGTTTTTAAAAAGAATGAACCGGATTGCTGCAAAAGGCTCACTTCTTCCAGTAAAACTGAATCAGCCCGCCTAATTTTTAACTATTACAGGAGGATTTTTATGGCTATCTATGAAATCAGTTTTCAGTCCTATAACGAACGGGATACCGTAAAAGGCTGGATCTATACACCTGTTCTTCCCCCAAAAGCAATCGTACAGGTTGTTCACGGATTTGGAGAACATTCCCGGCGGTATCTTCATCTTATTCTTCAAATGCTGGATGCAGGATTTGTCGTAGCGGCTGATGATCATGTCGGACACGGAGCGACAGCAGCCGCAAATAACACGTGGGGTGACTACGGTTATAAAGGATATGCAACAACTACGGAAGATGAAAAAACACTGCATGACCTTGTAACCAAGCAATATCCGGATTTGCCGTTTTTTATGTTCGGACACAGCTGGGGTTCAATGATAGCACGAGATTTTACCGTAAAACACGGAGACCTGCTGCACGGAGTCATTTATTGCGGAACAACCGCGCTCCGTGAAAATACAGTAGCGTTGAGCAATAAGCTCAAAAAACTTGTCGATACGGGACACGGCAGTGAAACAGAGTCCTCCTATCTTGGAGAATTGCTGAAAGATTTTAACAGCAGATATAAAGAAGTAAAAACAGCTAATGACTGGATTGCGGTCGATCGTAATGTTGTAGCAGACCACGCACGCGACCCCCTGAATAATTTCCGTAAAACACCGAATATACAGGCACTATATGATTTTTCGCAGTTATGGGTTGATATTGGCAGCCGGGAATGGGCAGAAAAGGTTCCGGACATACCGGTTTACTTGATATCCGGTGATCAGGACCCTGTCGGGAATTACGGTGAAGGTGTTTACCAAATTGCAAACTGGCTGAGTCAGACAGGAAAAAGAGTGACAACAAAAATATATTCAGGCTACCGGCATGAAATTCATAATGAACCGCCAATCCGGAATGAAGTGGAAACGGGCATTATTCAGTTCATCGAAGGCATACTGGAGTAGTACAGCCCGAACCAAAAATCAAACCCTCATACTGATATTGACAGTGAAAAGATTCCAAGTATAGAATAGAGCGTATTTTTT
>JALCCK010000011.1 GCA_022640795.1 Treponema sp. | reverse complement strand
ATACGTCGTCAATGAGTCTGAGATTCTGCTTTTATGAACTTGAAAAAGATATGATGAGTTTTTTCGTATCATGCAGAGTCTCGAATGTAACGCCATACATGAATTCAAAAGACCTCGCGATAATAACACTTACGTATACGCAGCGGCCGCCTGATGATCTGATCTTGAAAATCGGCAGTCTGCTTGAAGCAAATGCGAACGCCATACGCCGGCGGGAAGAACGTATTATACTCAACCAAAACAGTATGCGGAAACTTTCACTGGGAAAAGAAGAAACAATTGTCTATATCCAGAATGTACCCCGCAGATGTCTTTTACGGGATCTGTCTTTCTCCGGGGCAAAAGTAATTCTTCTGGGTCTTTCAAAATACCTGAATAACAAGGATGTCGTCCTGCGTATTCAATTCGATGATCCGACGGAAATCATGGATATAAAAGGAAGAATTGTTTCGACGGATTTCGTTCAGGGACGAAAAGATATCGTATTTGCAAGTATCAGTTACGATGAAAACATTGTCCCGCTCCCGTATAAACTGAGAATAAATGCATACCTGACGACAATCCGCAAGGTACACTTATCAGCGACACAACGCCTTGCTGAGCAAAAGAAAAAAATTGCTCAAAATCAGAATACGACCGGCCAAGCGTCCGTTCAACCGCAGAAACAGGCTCCAGCGGAACCCGGAAAAAATCAGATGCAGCAGCCGGCAGCAACTTCACCGGTACAACCCGGGCAGGATGATCGGGGCGATACGCTGTCTTCATCAGCAGAAACCGAATAAAGGAACAACAATGGATTCAACCAACGCACTCGATACGGTATATTATATTAAACTTCCGGAAGGATTTCCCCTTTCAAAAAATGCAATGCACATCGATCCGGAGATTCCTCTTCCCGTCCAGAAAAAAGATAAAGATGCAAGCGGCACTTTTAATATGGAAGAACTTACGCAGGAACAAATTCTAGCGGGATTACTGACCGTTCTTGCGTACGATCCGCATAATAAAAATCTTCAGTATTACCGGACCGTATTGAAAGACGCCCGTCCTGATATTAAAAAAGAATTATCGGAAACCGCTATCCTTAAAGCAAAAAACGAAGACTACGATCTGGCTGAAGAAATATTCCGGGCTTTGCGCGGATTTGATCCCGACGACAGTGCAATAGTACTGAATACGGCCCTTTTTCTTGATCAGCGCGCAGAATCGTATCGTCGTTCAGGTCTTCATGAAGATGCAGATGCCTGCGATGCAGAAGCGGAAGCTTACTATAAAGAGGTAATGGCCGCCGACCCGCCTGTTCCGGACGGATTTTTTAATGCCGGTTTTTTCTACCTCAAGCAGCACCAGTTCGGACCGGCAGAAGATTGCTTCGAAACGTATCTTGCACTTACCTGTGATATCAGTGATAACGAGATGGGGAAAAACGGGATCTATAAAAAAGAGCGGGCACAGGAGATCCTTAACCAGATCAAAAACGACAATCTTGATAATGAGCAGTTCAAGAAAGCGTTCCAGCTTATTTCATCAGGGCAGGAAGAAAAAGGTATTGAGGCAATACGGGAATTTATAGAAAGCAATCCTGATGTCTGGAACGCATGGTTCATGCTCGGCTGGGGACTCCGCAGACTTGAGCGGTGGGATGATGCGCGGAAAGCTTTTTTAAAAGCACTTGAACTTGGCGGTTCGAAACAGGCTGATACCTACAATGAACTTTCTATCTGTTACATGGAATTAAAAAATTTCAAAGAAGCACGAAAATGTCTCGACAACGCACTCTCACTCGATCCTGAAAATACTAAAATAATTTCAAATCTGGGATATCTTTCGTTAAAAGAGGGAAAGATTTCCGAAGCACAAAAATACTTTGAGACTGTTCTCGAATATGATCCCGCGGACAAGATAGCGAAAACGGAACTCGAAAAGCTTGAACTCTAAAAATTCAGTTCAAGCATGTCCCCGATGCTTATACCTGATTTTTTAAACCACCCCTGGGGAACTTCAAGCGCATACCGTACGGACACAGTACTTGTTACAGGAGCAAGGCTGTACGGCTGCATAGCAAAGATATCGCGGATTTTTCCATTCGCATCAATATATGCAATGGAAAGCGGAGTCGGGGTATTTTTCATCCAGAAATTTAAAATCTGATCATTTTTGAATACAAAAAGCATGCCGGTACCGTCAGGTATTTTTCGACGATTCATAAATCCGTTCTGTTGTTCTTCAGGTGTAAGTGCTAACTCTACGCTGACAGGAACAGCAGAACCGGCAGACGTCCGCAGTACCACCGTCTTTCTTTCCGGAGCGTAGGAACTGCAGGACTGTGAAAACAAAGCAAGAAAAAAAAAGCAGAAATACCAGCGCAATTTTTTTTCCATTTACAGACCTTCCAAAAACATGTCGCGCGTTTTCTCATTCGTCGCTTTATCAACAAGACTCTCTTTCTGAAGCGCCGCAAACACGTTTTCATCAATATATTTCAGCGAAAGAGGACGTTCAAGACTCATCCGGACGGAACTATTCTGCCAGACAGACCGGTCAGGAGACAATTCTGCAGGATCACCGTATTTTTTGCAGAGAGCCGTAAAGACGCTATAATGGTCTACTTTTTCAGAATTCAGATTAACCGTAATTATATACAATTTTTCATTGTGAAACTGAAACCAGCAACGTGAAAGATAGGACCATGGAGCAACGGCCGCCGTATCGGTCTCGATAAGAACTTTGTTTTCCCCGGGCAGAAGCGAAACATCTCTGTCTCCACGGTATCCGAAATCGGGATCCGCAGACAAAGCTTTTTTGACCTCGTCGATACTCATGCCGAGTTTAATAGTACCGTACCCCATCGGGAGCGTTTTCTGTGCAAAACTCCCGGCTCCCAGATAAAACATGATAAAGCACGCTAGTATTTTTACCGTCACTTTCATAGCTGCTTCACCTACGCTTTTCTTTTCCGATAAAAAGCAGCCTCTTTATAAAGTTCAAGGCAATCTTTTACATATATCTTTTTATCAACAATTTTTATATTGGAATTTTCCATAAATTTATAAATATACTGTCCCTGCATATTCTGCGGAATCCCGCACATGTTTTCTATATCTGCAATCGTCAAATCTGTCTGATACGAAGCGTCCGTATCTGTCTGGATCCTCTGTTTTTCAAGCTCAAGCGCAAGCATATCAATCATTTTATGAATCGGATTTTCGAGCTGGCTGTTCATTATCTGCCGGTAAAGCGCCCACAGTCGTTCTGCGAACATAGTAGTAAGGCGTGCAACCAGCTGAGCCTGCGTTGTTACCATCTGATTAAAGTTTTCACTGTTTACAACCATCACCCGGCAGTCTTCATGCGCAATAGCACTTGCTGAACGAGGTTTGTTTTCAAGCAAAGCCATTTCACCAAATATGTCGCCTTTTTTCAGAACTGCAAGCGTAACCTCATTTCCGTCCACGACCTTCGTAATTTTTACTTTACCTTCCTGAATAATAAACATATCAGTACCAAGCTGGCATTCTGAAAAAATCATGGTATCCTTTGGATACCAGCGGAGAATATCTTTTGTCGGCTCAAAATAAACGGCATGGGTTACCGGTTTCAACGCCACAAAACGCTGTCTGGCCTTTGCAAAATTTTTTCCATTACGACAGGCTTTCAAGTATTGATAGTAACCATAAACAGAAATATCAGGCTTACCGACTTTTTCATAATAGGCAGCGATTCCAAAAAGCTGCTCAGGCGTATCGGTAAGCACATTATTCAAGGTAAGCTTTGTCAATGTCTCGTTCATAAGACGCAACTGTTTCGTAAAGGTTCTGATGATCTTCATAGCGACAGGAATATTGCGTTCTATAAGTTCCGGATACTGATCACGGCGAACTGATATAGCAGAAACATCAGTCAATGCAATAACCGTTTCTATTTGAGAACGAGCGGCCATACAGGGAATAACACCGACGAAATCGCCTGCTCCTAAAATCTGTTGATGTTCACCCGGAATTTCTTCTCTTCGGCGGCACACGACTTTACCGTCTCTGATAATAAGAAAACGGTCCGAGGTATTCTTCCCTTCGACAACAAGATAGGACCCCTTTTTAAAATTAACAAATGATAATTGTAGCAATTAAATTATCCACCTCAGATTTTTCAAATCAAACAGAAATCGTAAACCTTTCTTCATCCTATATCGGAAAACGAAAACTACTTCTTTATTATATTTTAAGCATGGGAGTCTTATTTTCCGCAAATTATAACTTCCGGTTCAAGTTCAATACCCTTCTGCTTTTTTACTTCACTTATAATATAGTCCATTAACCGTCTGATGTCAGTTTGCGTAGCATGATTTTTGTTAATAATTATATTTCCGTGCCATGGGGCCACCTGTGCGCCTCCTATTTCTTTTCCGCATAATCCGGCATCATGAATTATCTTACCGGACGGGCTCCCGAACGCATGATCATTTTTAAAAATACTGCCGGCACACGGATACCTGAAATGTCCTTTTTTTTCACGATCTGCTATGTAGTTTTTACACTTCTGTTCAATCTCCGGAATATCACGCCGGCTTCGCTGTATGAGGTTAAAAGAAACTTTTGTAATTATGCGGCTCGTACCGGTAAAAGGAGATTTTTTATACGACCAGCAGGATTCGGCAAAACGACTGTTTTTAATCACATTACCTTCTATATATTCTATTCTGCCGACATGTTCGCTGATGGAACTATTGTAACAGCGTGCATTCATATAAGCTGCGCCGCCGGCGGTCCCGGGAAGGCCTGCAAAGGATTCCAGTCCGGAGAATGCATGCCCGGTACAAAAATCCACGAGTGCACCAATCTCCGTTCCGGCGCCGCACGTAACCGTTATGGTCCGTAACGGACCGGTAGTTTTTTCTTCCAACTCTTCCACTACGATTTCGTGCATTCCGCACATTGCTATAACGGCGCCTTCGAAACCGGCATCGGAAACGACCAGATTGCTGCCACCGCCGAAAATGAAGACCGGGACCTCTTCCTGCATAAGCAGTTCCAGTGCATACAGTAAAGACGTTGCATTCGAAGGTTCAATCAGCAGAGGAGCCTTTCCTCCGACCTTAAACGTAGTACGAGGAGCGATAGGTTCGTCAAGCAGTATAGTACCAGTATAGGTTCCGCCTGTCTTGAAATTTTCAGCTATTTCCCGTAAATTATACACAATGCGATCATTATACTTTATAACCGCATAAATTGCGAGCAGTAAGAAGGTACGCTATGGGATTGCGACTCTATAATACAATGGGTCGGGAAATGCAGGATTTTGTTCCTATCAAGGAAGGATATGCAGGATTTTACGGATGCGGCCCGACCGTATATAATTATGCACATATAGGAAATCTCAGGCCGTATGTATTTCTTGATATACTGGACCGGACACTTACCTACCTCGGATATTCGATAAAACATGTCATGAACATAACCGATATCGGACACCTCTCAGGTGACAATGATAAAGGCGAAGATAAAATGCTCAAGACCGCCCGGGAAAGGCACGAATCCGTACTGGAGGTAGCCTGTTTTTATACGGATGCCTTTTTTAAAGACATAGACCGGCTGAATATCCGTCATCCCGATGTCGTTTGTAAAGCTACCGAACACGTTCCGGAAATGATAGATCTCATCCGCAGAATAGAAGCCAACGGCCATACGTATACAGCCGGAGGGAATCTCTATTATGATATTACGACCTTTCCCGATTACGGGAAACTCGCAAATCTCAAACTTGATGATCTCAAAGCCGGTGCACGCATCGATATTGACAAGAATAAACGGAATCCGTACGACTTTGTTCTCTGGTTTACAAAATCGAAATTTGAAAATCAGGCGCTGGTATGGGACAGCCCGTGGGGGCGGGGCTATCCGGGCTGGCATATTGAATGTGCAGCCATGAGTATAAAATACCTCGGCGAACACTTCGATATTCACACCGGAGGAATTGACCATATACCGATTCATCACACCAATGAAATTGCCGAAGCGGAAGGCGCCACCGGTAAAAAGTGGGTTAACTACTGGCTGCATAACGAATTTCTTGTCATTAAAAATGATGATTCCAAGAGTCCCGACAAGATGTCGAAATCGACCGGTAATTTTCTGACACTGCAAAGTCTGATCGATAAAGGGTATGATGCACTTGACTACCGGTTCTTTCTTTTAGGAGCACACTATCGCAGCCAGATCATGTTTTCATGGGCTGCGATGGATTCTGCAAAAAATGCCCGAAAAGCACTTGTACAGAGAATTGCCCGTCTTGAAGAGGCTGCAGCAGGTAAAACAGCGGACAAAAAAAATCTGCCTGAATCTGCAAAAAACTATCTGGCAGACTTCAAAAAGGATCTTGAAAACGATCTTTCAACACCTCAGGCGATGCGGGAACTGCAGACGGTGGTAAAAGATTCTTCCGTTACGCCCGAAATTTCTCTGGCGGTCGTCCGGGAAATGGACAAAGTTCTGGCCTTGAAATTGGAAGAAACTGCAAAAAAACTGTCCGATCAGACAGCTCCGGTCGAGGTACATTCCAACGATCCTGAAGCAGATGCAATAAACAGCATGGTAGAAAAACGGACGGCTGCAAAAAAAGCAAAGGACTGGGCAACAGCAGATAAAATACGAGACGAACTTGCCTTGCAAGGAATAATCGTTACTGATACAGCAGACGGATCTGTCTGGATTCGCAAATAGTAAATTGCTACAAAAATATGTAACTTTCGGGAGATTCAGTGTTTAGAAATATAGAAGAAGATCAGCAGAATCCCGCAGTTTCCGTTAATGCAGCAGATCCTGCTGATTTCAGAAAAATATATGATGCAACGATGCAGGTTCTTTTTAAAGTCTCATACCGGATTGTAAATGATGAAGAGGCTGCGGAAGATCTGGTCCACGATTCGTATATAAAAGCTAATGAAAAAGCATTGTCATTCCCGTCGATAAACGATGCAAAATACTGGCTTATCAGAGTCGTAAAAAATGCATCATTGAATTATATAAAACGAAAAGGACGGGAAAAAAAGGCTTATGAACGGGCGCTTCATGAAGATCAGCGGGTTATGCCGTCAGGAGAAACGGATCTGTTGCGCTCGGAGACAATAAACAGTGCTAAAAATGCTTTAAATAAACTGCCGCCGCATCTCAAGGAAGTCCTTGTTTTGAGAGAATATGGTGATTTAAATTATAAAGAAATTGGAAAGGTTCTCGGTATCACAGAAGGAAATGTTAAGGTACGCGTGTTTCGCGCACGTGCACAGCTACAAAAATTGATTGGAGAAGAAGATGTTTACATGCCCTGAAAAAGATATTCACTCAGTTTATCTGGATAACGAACTGCCTGCCGAATATCTGAGCGAATATGAGTCGCATCTGAAAAGCTGCAGCAAATGCCGTAATGAATTTATTCAGATGAAAAAGATTCATGACGTACTGCAGAAAGATTCTTTATCATTAAATATTGACGATCATCTGATGGAACAGAGCTTTAACCGCCTTCAGTCTCGTATGAGTTACAGTAAAATTACGGAAAGAACAACACCTACAATCTTTCCAATATTTAAGCGTGTTATTCCTATAGCCGCTGCAGCGGCCGTCATCGGCCTGATTCTTCCTTTACGAATGACAACAGCTCCGCAAGCCCCGGTTGCAGTAAAAGAATTTACCCCGGTCCAGAGAATGTCGCTGCTTCCTCTAACAAAAAAAAGCGTCATTGTAGACGGAACCATTGCACATACGACGCTTACAGCTCTTTTCAGAAATGGTGAAAAAACCGAGATTCCGGCATATTCCTCTCCGCTTGTACAAAACGCAGATTTCATGCCGGAGTCCCGAAGCACACCGGCAAAAACGAGTGATTTTCTGACTTCTATTGATATATTCCGGCCCGAGTTTGAGACCGAGGGTTCTATTCCTCTCAGAGTTACGGTCCCTGGCCCCGGGACTCTATCAACACAAACGCAATTCATGCTGCCGATAACTTATTTCGCAGGATCCGAACGGTGAACCGTAACTTTCATTTTTTATATCTCTTACGAAAATATCCTGCAGCAAGGACCGGCGTACTGGTTATGCTTACGGCGGTAGTTATACTCAGTACGTTTTTCGTCGGGAAAAAACTGCGGGCTGTCCCTGATATAGCAGGTATCAATCCGTCTGTCGGATCTCCCGGCGACGTTATGGTTTTAACCGGTAAGGATTTTGGTGATACGCAGGGCTCCGGATTTGTTGAAATCGGAGGAAGCAGAATCACTTCAAGCGGATATATTTCATGGTCGGATACCGAAATAAAAATCATTCTTCCGGCCAACGTCCAGGACGGTCTTGTTTTTGTCTCTACTGACTCAGGGAAATCGGCACCGGCTTTCTTTGCAAATAAAGCCACTATTCCGGTCGAAGTTCCTCCCAATCCGCAGACAACGCTGCCGGTAATTACTTCGCTTTCGGAAGAAAACGTAACACCGGGAATGCTTATTTCTATTACCGGAAATAATTTCGGAAGTATCAAAGGAGATTCCTGTGTCTACTTTACAGCTGCATGGGACAACAATAATGCTTCGGATATTTCAAAAACCGCACAAACGTATCCGCCTTCTGCAGCAGGATTCAACAGTAATTTCATCACTGCAAATAGTACTGATTTTGATTACGAATACTGGAGTAATAATGAAATACGGGTACGAATACCGGACGGAGCGGCAAGTGGTCCGATATATGTCCATACTGAAAAAGGTGACTCGGGAGTACAAAAACTTACCGTAACGATACCCTGCGGAACAAAACAGCTTTCAAACCGGCTTACCTACATTGTCGAACTAAACGAAGATGTTTCCAATGCGAAGGCTACAGATGATTCTGTTATTACCTTACGGGTTCCGAGACCGCACGAATCAGCGTCCCAGCCATTCGTAAAACTTACTGAATGCAAACCGGAACCGACTATTGAAAATTACCGGAATACTATAATACACCAGATACAAGCCTCTGAACTAGGAGAGACAAAGGTTCGTTTTAAACAAAGTTTTGTCATATCTGTTTATGATGTCACAACGACGGTACGAGCCTCGCGGGTAAAACCGTATACGGAAAAGAACAGTATGCTGTATACAGAATATACAAAAAGCGATGCCTGTGTTCCGTCGGATAATGAAGCTGTAAGAAACCTTTGTACAGCTATCATACGAAATGAACACAATCCGTATACTCAGGCAAAAGTAATTTATGATTATCTGCTGGTTAATTACAAACTTTTGCAAAACGTTCGGACCGGAAACGTTGCCGTTACGGACATGCTGCGGACAAAAACCGGCGATGCATATGATTTTACAATGCTGTATACAGCGTTGCTCAGAGCTGCAGGGATTCCGGCGATGCCGGTAAGCGGTGTACTCGTACAATCAACGTTGACGACAAAAAACCACTGGTGGTGCAGATTCTACCTTGAAAATTTCGGCTGGATTCCGGCAGATCCGGCTTTAGGTGCAGGGCTCGAGAATAAACCGTTTCATAAAAAAGAAGATCCGGGAACATTTTATTTTGGAAATCTTGATTCTCAGCATATTGCCTTTTCCTTAGGATGGAACGATATAAAACCTGCATTGCAGAACAGTAAAACCTTGTACCGCCCCCGGACCTATGCACTCCAGGCAATTTGGGAAGAAACATCTGCAGGAACAGAAAGCTACAGCTCGTTATGGGATAATCCTATTATTCTCGGAGTATATTGATAGTAAAAGGAGTGGCAAAATGATAACAAAAGTTCTTTCCGTCGGCGGCTCTATTGTAGTTCCTGACAAACCCGATACTGACTTTCTTCAAAAATTTATTGCAATGACAAGAAGCTGGATAGAAGAAGATCAAAACAGGCGCCTCATTCTTGTCGTAGGAGGAGGAGGTCCTGCCCGAATCTATCAGCAGGCATATTGTGAAATACTTGCGGAAACGAATCATGCAGGCGATGCGGATAATAATGAAGCCGACTGGATAGGAATAATGGCAACACGGCTTAATGCACAGCTTCTGAAAGCTGCCTACGGGAAACTCTGCCCGCAACCTGTTGTCTATAATCCGACTGCAGCAAATGAATTTACCGGACGGGTACTCGTAGCGTCCGGCTGGAAACCAGGTTTTTCTACGGATAATGACGCGGTACTACTTGCCGAACAATACAAAGCGGATACCGTCGTAAACCTTTCAAACATAGAAAAAGTTTATACAGATGACCCGCGGAAAAACCCTGATGCTGTCCCGCTGGATTCAATCTCGTGGACTGATTTTCGTAAAATGGTGGGTAATTCATGGACACCGGGCAAAAATACGCCGTTCGATCCAATCGCAAGTAAAAAGGCGGAAGAGCTGGGTCTTACGGTAATCTGTGCAGCCGGCAAAAATATCGACAATATTCGTGCAATACTCGACGGTAAAAGATTCATCGGAACAACTATAAAGGATTAGATTCCTGTCAGTACTGTTCCAAACGTGATAACAAATTATCAAGTTTTGTACCATAATTACGGTCCGAGGCCCATGTTCCGGCAAGTTCAAATATAGTTTCGGCTTTTCCACGCGGTTTTACCCACTTATATCTTTTATCAACCAGCGGATTACTAAGAACCGAATCTTTTGTACTATAGGCCTGAAGATGCTGAATATGGGCTCTGACCCCCATTTGTACAGACGGAAAGCTTTCACCGGGATGCTCTGCATCTATTGCGCCAAGTCCGCAGTAATTATGCATGGCAGGTGTCACCAGATTGCCGAATCTTAAAAAACCGGTTTCGAGGCACATCTGAACAAAAGCGATATCAGAATTAATACCTTCGGTCTTCGCCTCCCGAATATAAAGTTCCGCAAGATTTTCAACGTCTTTTTTATTGGCCGCCGGGTTCGTATCCATAAAAAACGCCACCAGCTGCGGCACAGATTTTATACCGGGTCCGGTGATATATCGGGATATATGTTCCACCGGTACCTGCTCTACGTTCACCGTTCTGCAGGAAAAAAATGAAAAAAGAAAAAGAACGATGCACCCTGCCGCCAGCAGTCTCTCTGCGGTAAGAAAACTTTTCGTCTGTAATTCTGTCATAAAAACACCTTTCTTCTTTCATCGGCTGAACAGGAAAGAGACCTTATCATACACAGCAGAAAAGGATATTTTTTTATTAAAAATGTTATTTAAAGGATTCCCCAAACAAAATATAAGTATGAACAACTATAAAATAAAACCCGATATCCGGGAACAGGTTATCAACAAAGGATTGAATTTTCCAAGTGACGAAGAACTCGTTATGCTGGTACTTGGAAGCGGTACAAAAAACATTCCCATCGAAGCATTATCAAAAAAAGTCCTGAATGTCCTCGACGGAACAAACGATGAAAACAGAGTAACCGCCCTGATGAAAATAAAAGGGATGGGTACCGGAAAAGCACTTGCGATCGCAGCTGCACTGGAACTGGGCAGACGCAGGACCGGCTATCTGCAGGCTGTCATACAGCACCCGAAGGATGTCATTCCGTATATCAAACATTTTTCGATAACCAGCAGAGAACATTTTATCTGTATTACATTAAACGGTGCACACGAGATTATCCAGATACGGGTTATTTCCGTCGGTACCGTAAACCGTACAATGATTCATCCCCGTGAAATTTTTACGGAAGCACTGGTAGAACATGCAGCTGCTATCATCGTATGTCATAATCATCCTTCCGGAAATTGTGACCCCTCGCCGGACGATATAAAAACAACCGGTACGCTTATAAAGGCAGCCGATATTCTCGGAGTTCCCCTGCTCGATCATATAATAATAAATAAACAAACCTATTTCAGTTTTCTTGAAAACAAGATATTGTTCTGAACCTTGAATTCCGGTAATATACTGCTATGCGTGGTTTAAAAAGAATTGGTGTACTCATTTTCATCATAATTTTAGCACCGGTTTTCAAAACCGAAGCTCAAACGCAAGAAACCATTCAGCAGCCGGTACGTTCAACTCAAAGTGAAGACAAAACGGCAACTGTTACTATCCGTACCAATATACGGAATGCTACCATCTATTTAAATAACGAATATCAGGGATACACTCCGCTAAAAGTAAAAAATCTTACCCCGGGGCAATATCTTGTCAGCGTTAAAAAAAACGGGTATGAAACAAGAAATTTCCCCATTCGGCTTGAAGCAGGACAGGATAAAATTTATTATATCGAGCTGGAAAAAATAACCGGGTGGATAAAATTCAAAAATCTGCAATCAGAAAGCTTGATTTATGTTGACGGACAGCAATACTTCACAAATCCTGTCGAGTTGCAGGAAGGTTTTCATACGGTAAAAGTCCGCAGGTTCGGCTATACCGATTATACGGAAACAGTATGGATACAGCGACAAAGCAGACAGTCGCTGAGCGTGACAATGGCTCCAGCTGTTTTCAGTCTTTCAGGTCTGACCGCTTCCAGAAATCCGTTTAACCCCGGCAATCCGGGAGCGCTTGGGAAAACCATACTCGGTTTCTACGTTACAGCCCCCGAATCGGGAACCATGGTTTTACGCACAGCATCAGGATCCGTCGTTAATACGTGGAACTTTTCCCGTTTTACAACCTGGCAGCAAACGATAACTTGGGACGGAACGGATATGTACGGGAATCGGGTTCCTGACGGAATTTATACAGCGACTGTTGCTGCCGGCAGCTATACAGTATCCTGTCCGGTAACGATTGACAGCTCCATAACATACAATCTCTCTTCCATAACAACGGATGGGACCGGTATCGGCTCTGTTCCCACCGTACTGCTCTATCCCCAAAACACGCTATTTGCCGACTTTTCCATAAATCCTCTATTTAAAATAACCGGAGATGAAAAACGCATACCGTTAGCACTGACTGCCGCACTGGGAGGGACCCCTCTGAACGGTGTAGAATGGACCTTTCGGGCGGCATTATATCCAAACGGAGATAC
Source organism: Treponema sp. (assembly GCA_022640795.1). Lineage (GTDB taxonomy): Bacteria > Spirochaetota > Spirochaetia > Treponematales > Treponemataceae > Treponema_D. Next base: position 40,106 of record JALCCK010000011.1, on the reverse strand, counting down.
AGCGGTCACCTCATTCGGAGGATCGCTCAAGGCAGCGGGATCAGCGGGAACGTCAGTAAATAAATTCCTCTACGGTGGTATCATTCGATATGGTTATAGTTCAGAAATAACTGAATATGCTCCTATAATGGACAGCGGAAACGGGCTCGGGACAGGCATCATACTTGGATATAAAACAGCATTCTTCTATACCGGATTTTCAAGCGACTATATTTTCAGCTGCATGACAGGGGATTTTTCAGGAAACGACAGCTGCTGGAAAAACGGACTCGCCGTTCAATTCATGCCGACCAGCTATATGGCTTTAAAAACGTGGGGAACACTCAACAGCAGATTCGGAGACACTGGTACTGATAAAAAAATTTCTGAAGCAGCACACTGGATAAGTGCTGTAGATACGGGACTCGAAATTACAATGCTGCTTCCGAATTCTGCGATACTGCTGAATGCCGGTGCATATACTGTTCTGCAACTGCACAGTGCAGCTTCGTTCGGTATCAAAGCGGGAATCGGATTTCTTTTCTAAAATCATGCGAGGTTGACGCTACTGTACGTCACATGGTAAAACTGTCTGTATGAAATTGTATTCCAAATATCAGATGATTATTACCGCTGCTGTGACAGGTACAGCAGTTTTGTGTGTTTCATTTCTGGTTTTCAATCTTACTATAAAACATTCTGCTAAAATTCAACAGCAGGAAACTGTTGCCGAGAGTTCCGAATCTGAAAAACAGATGGAGCAGCCTGCAGTTACCGCAGAACAGGAAAAACCTACCAATGTTTCAAATCCGACGAACGGTTATACTATTGAAGAGCAGCAGAATATTTCCGTCTATGATAAATGCAGTTCTGCAGTCGTCAACATAAATACTCAGATAACAGGAATCAACTGGTTTCTTGAACCGGTTGTCGAAAACGGAGGAAGCGGTTCGGGATCGATAATTGACGAACGCGGATACGTCGTTACAAACGTACACGTTATAAATAATGCGAGTAAAATATATATTTCCCTTTCTGACGGGACACAATACGAAGGGCAGGTCGTCGGATCGGATTCTGAAAGCGATATTGCTGTTCTGAAGTTCGATCCTCCGGCAGGTACAACACTCGATACCATTCCATTCGGAGACTCGGCAGCACTCAGAGTCGGACAGAAAGTCATTGCCATCGGGAATCCTTTCGGGCTCGAACGTACTATGACAACGGGTATTGTCTCAGGCCTCGGACGCCCTATACAAAACTCAAACAATACAATTATCCGTAATATGATCCAGACTGACACCGCTATAAATCCGGGTAATTCAGGAGGACCGCTTCTTGATACTTCCGGGCGGATGATCGGAATCAATACGATGATTTACTCGTCCTCAGGTAATTCTGCCGGCGTCGGATTCGCCGTACCGGCGTCCACTGCACAACGGGTTGTCGCAGATCTTATAAAATACGGGACTGTGCGGAGGGGTATACTGCAGGCTTCTCTCGTTCAACTCAATTCGTCAATCGTCAGATATGCGGGGCTCGATATTCAAAACGGAGTACTTGTATCGGTTGTTACAAAAGGTGGAAACGCGGACAAAGCAGGTATCCACGGAGGAACGCAGGCTGTCAGATACGGGTCACGGAATCCTCAGCTGATCTATCTCGGCGGAGATATTATAACCCAGATAGATACTATAAAAATTTCTTCCCTGGCAGATTATTATTCTGCACTTGAAAGCAAACGACCCGGCGATAAAATAACCGTTACACTACACCGCGACCGCAAAAATATAAAGAAAACCGTCATACTCGCCGGTAAATCTGATAACGACCATACCAATCCGGAAACTTCTTCCAAGACGATATAGCCATGAGAAAATTTAAGGTCGTATCGCCGTTCGACCCCTCTGGCGACCAGCCGCAGGCAATAGAAAAACTAAGCAATGGTTTTCTTCGAGGTGATAAATATCAGACTTTAAAAGGCGTTACCGGCAGCGGCAAAACTTTTACCATGGCCAAAATTATCGAAAGAGTCCAGCGTCCGACGCTTATCATCAGTCATAACAAAACGTTGTCTGCCCAATTGTATCGGGAATTTAAGGATTTCTTTCCGGAAAATGCCGTTGAATATTTCGTTTCGTATTATGATTATTATCAGCCGGAAGCCTACGTTCCGGCGAGGGATCTCTATATAGAAAAAGATGCAGCAATTAACGACGAAATCGATAAACTGCGGCTTGCTGCAACATACAGCCTTATGGAACGCAGGGACGTTATTGTCGTAGCAACAGTCTCATGCATTTACGGACTTGGCATGCCGGATCTCTATAAAGAAATGAGGATTCATCTGGAAATCGGTCAAACACTGGATATACCGCAATTCGCAAAAGAACTCATAGCACTCCAATATCAGAGAAATGATGCAATACTGGATAGAGGCAATTTTAGAATACGCGGAGACGTCATTGAAGTCTATCCTCCGTATATGGAGGTAGATGAAGCATACCGGATAGAACTGGACTGGGATGAAATCGTTCGAATACGAAGATTTCACGTCATTTCCGGAACAGTACGCGAAGAACTTGATGAAACGGTCTTCTACCCGGCGAAGCACTTCGTTGTACCTCACGACCAGCTGGTAGAAGCTACCGACCGTATCAAGGCTGAAATGACGGCTCGTGTTGACGAACTGAGACAGCAGGGAAAGATGCTTGAAGCAGAACGGCTAAAAACGAGGACATCATACGACATCGAAATGATGAAAGAAATGGGCTACTGTTCAGGAATTGAAAATTACTCAGCTCCAATCAGCAACAGAAAAACAGGAGAACCACCGGCTACCCTGCTTCACTATTTTCCGGATGATTTTTTATGTATGATTGATGAGGCCCACGTAACCGTCAGCCAGATTGGAGCCATGTACGAAGGAGACAGAAGTCGAAAACAGAATCTTGTTGATTTCGGGTTCCGGCTGCCCAGTGCACTCGATAACCGTCCGCTTAAATTTGAAGAATTTGAAAAAAAACTGAATCAGGTAATCTACGTAACGGCGACTCCCCGGGAGCAGGAAATAAAACAAAGTTCACAGGTTGTTGAACAGCTCATCAGGCCGACAGGACTGCTTGATCCTATTGTAGATGTACGTCCGAGCGAAGGACAGATGGAAGATATTTACAATGAAATAAAAAAACGTATTGCAAATCATGAAAGAAGTCTCGTTCTGACTCTTACAAAAAAGATGGCGGAAGATCTGACCGACTATCTGACAGGGCTGGGGCTCAAGGTAAAATATATTCATTCCGAAATAGAAACTTTTGAACGAGTTGAGATTCTGAAAAGTCTTCGAACAGGAGAAATCGATGTTCTAATCGGTATAAACCTGCTTCGCGAAGGTATAGATTTACCGGAAGTCTCATTCATAGCAATCCTTGATGCTGATAAAATAGGGTTTTTACGGTCTGCAACAAGCCTCATTCAAATAATAGGACGTGCTGCCCGAAATGAAAACGGAACCGTTGTCATGTACGCCGACAGAATGAGCGACGCAATGAATCTTGCAGTGACTGAAACAAAACGCCGGCGCCAGATTCAGAAAGAATACAATACGGAACACGGAATAACACCGACCACCGTCAAAAAGGCAGTGGAAGATATTCTGGTTCGTGAAAATAAAAATACGCAGGATGAAATTGCCGTTAATACCGATATCCTGAAAAAAACAGCAAATCTCTTTGTCGCGGCACAAAGGCATAAACTTATCAAGGCGCTTGAAAAAGAAATGGCCGACTTTGCAGACAGGCTTGAATACGAGCAGGCGGCTGCTGTCCGCGACCAGATCCGTGAAATTCAGGCTCAATACGGTAACTAAAAACTACCACGCTTCTCTCTTATTGATAATCACCGTATAAAAAATTTGTTAAAATTCGATAAATTCAGAAAAATATTCAAGAATTATCTAAATATTTTCTCTGTCGCTTTTGAAAATTCCATGTGACAATATAGCTATACCAAGGTTTAATTCTAAGGAGGAATTAAAATGAAAAAAATTATTTCTGCTGTCCTGGCTATTTCTGCTGTGACAGGACTTGCGTTTGCCGGTGGTTCTAAAGATGCCGGTAATGTAACGTTGAACAAGGATAAACCGCTTATTTTCTTCAATCGGCAGCCTTCAGATCCGACAACCGGAACTATCGATATGGATTCCATGAACTGGAATGACAAAACCTATTATGTCGGTTTTGATGCAGCCGGCGGCGGCGCAGTTCAGGGAAAAATGATCACTGACTACCTGGCCAGTGCACCTGCTTCCATCGACCGCAACGGTGACGGAACGATCGGATATGTTCTCTGCATCGGCGATGTCGGACATAACGATTCAAAGGCACGTACAGAAGGTATCAGAAAAGGACTGGGGACGTGGAACGGCTCAACTGATCCGGGAGTTAAAAAAGAAGGTTCTGCTGTCATCAACGGAAAAACATACAAAGTTGTAGAGCTTGAAGGAAAAGCAATGACCGGTACAGACGGTTCTACCTGGAATGCAAACGCTGCAACTGAAGCCATGGGCGGATGGGCTACCAAATACGGTGATGAAATTGATATGGTAGTTTCAAACAATGACGGTATGGCAATGGGTTGTCTCCAGGCGTCCAACTATCCTGCAGGAGTTCCGATTTTCGGATACGATGCAAACGCAGATGCTATTGAAGCAATCGGAGCCGGTAAAATGACCGGAACTGTATCTCAGAATGTCGATGCACAGGCATGCGGTACGCTGCAGGTTTTAAGAAATCTTCTTGACGGTCTGAGTGGTGCAGATATCTATACAAAAGGTTTCACAACTCCGGATGCTTACGGAAACAAAATCTCTGCTACAATGCAGTATATTACCGATACAAAAGCACTGCTTGCAGCAAATACAGCGGTAACCGCTGCCAACTGGGAACAGTACAAAGCTGGAAATCGCGACACTGGTATAAAGCAGACAAACGCAGCAACAAAGAAAGTACTTCTTACTATCTACAATTCTGCAGATAATTTCCTGTCTTCTTCGTATCTGCCTGCACTGAAATACTATGCACCGCTGCTAAACCTTGATCTTACTATCGTTCAGGGTGACGGACAGAATGAAGCGAGCTGCCTCGATAAATTCACAAACTTCAACAACTTTGATGCTTTTGCAATCAATATGGTTAAGACGAACTCTGGTAAGGACTATACCGACAGATTAGCGTACTAATTTAGTCCAGTAATGTGAAAGCCTGTAGAAACAGTTCGTTTTTACAGGCTTTTAATTTGACTATACGAGGAAAAATATGGATGATGTAGTACTTGAAATAAAAAATCTCTCTAAATCCTTTGCAAAAAACAGAGTTTTAAACGGCATTAATCTGACCGTAAAAAAAGGAACAGTCATGGGGTTGATGGGAGAGAACGGTGCCGGAAAATCGACCATGATGAAATGTCTGTTCGGAATTTACGCGAAAGACGAAGGACAAATTTTTCTGCAAAATAAACCGGTAAATTTTAAAGATCCAAAAGTCGCACTGGAAAGCGGTGTTGCAATGGTTCATCAGGAATTGAACCAATGTCTGGATAGAACTGTTACCGACAATCTGTTTCTTGGTCGATATCCGCTAAAATTCGGGATAATAGACGAGGCACGAATGCTTAAAGAATGCAACAATCTTTTTGCCTCATTAAAAATGAATGTTAACCCAAGTACTGTAATGCGTACGATGTCAGTATCGCAACGTCAAATGGTTGAAATTGCAAAAGCCGTTTCCTACGATGCAAAAATTATAGTTCTCGATGAACCTACTTCATCATTAACCGAACCCGAAGTACGAAAACTGTTTTCCATTGTAAAAAACCTAAAAGAGAACGGCGTCTCATTTGTTTATATTTCACATAAGATGGATGAGGTTTTTGAAGTTTGCGATGAAGTCTCAGTGCTGCGAGACGGAAACATGGTACTGACAAAATCGGTCGACGATACAAATATGAATGAACTGATTTCTGCGATGGTCGGACGATCACTTGATAAACGATTTCCTGAAGTAGACAATATTCCCGGAGACGATTATCTTGAAATACGGAACCTCAATACGAAATTCGAACCACTGCTGAAAGATATTTCTTTTACCGTTAAAAAAGGTGAAATATTCGGCTTATACGGACTGGTTGGAGCTGGCCGCAGTGAATTGCTTGAAGCGTTATTTGGCATTCGTACTATAGCATCCGGAGAAATCATACTTGACGGTAAAAAACTCCGTTTTAACAGCAGTAAAGATGCTATGTCGTACAATTTTGCACTCGTAACTGAAGAACGGAAACGAAACGGTATGTTCGGGAAAGATACCATACTGTTTAATACGACTATTACCAATCTTGAAAGTTATAAAACACACGGAATACTTTCCAATCAGAAAATGCGAAAAGCTGCAGAACGGGAAGTCAATATAATGAATACAAAATGTGTTTCTGTGGATGAAAATATAACCGCTTTGAGTGGAGGCAATCAGCAGAAAGTAATCATCGGCAAATGGATGGAACGAGAACCTTCCGTTTTCCTTATGGATGAGCCAACCCGCGGTATCGATGTCGGCGCAAAATATGAAATTTATCAACTGATTATAAAAATGGCAAAAGAAGGAAAAACAATTATTGTTGTTTCCAGCGAAATGCCAGAAATTCTGGGTATTACGAACAGAATCGCCGTCATGTCGAACCATCGTCTGGCAGGGATTGTCAATACAAAAGAAACCGATCAGGAAGCTCTGCTGAGACTGTCAGCAAAATATCTATAATGGAGTTTATTATGGAAAACTACAAGGATGAAATAACAAAGCTGAAAGCTGCGAAACTTGATGAACTTGCCTCTGCAGCAGCAAAAAACGAAGTAAAATCTTTTGACGAAGACGAACTGCTGCCATTATATCAGAAAGCACTTACGGAACTGCGGAAAGATGGTGTAACTAAAATCAGGGAACTGAATCAGAACATATCATCTCTTAAAAAGAACAGAATGATAGAGTCAGCCACAAAAAAACAGCTGATTTCTGAAAAAAAAGCGCAGATAGCAGCTGCAAAAAAAATTGCGGCTGCAAACAAGGCTGAAGATAAACTGTTAACGAAAGATGCGGTAGACTACGCTAACAAACTTGCTGCTGTATACATAAAACAGGTTAACACTGCTGAAAACAAAAAAATAAAAGAAAAAAAGGCAGCATATAAAAATAAAGTAGCAGAAATCAAAGCCGAGGCATCGAAACGAATATCATCGCTGTCTGCAAAAAATGATATCGAAATTGCAAAATACGAACTGAATTCAGCACTGTTCGATGCAAAAAATCAGCTGGATACAGCTGTCGACGCCTGCAATGCTGCTAAAAAACAGGCCTTTGTAGACCATGTGCAAACGAACAGAAATCTGAGAAACGGTAAAACAAAGTACTCTGAAAATACCGCCTTAAACTTCAAGAACTATGTCTATCAGTTTAAATTAACTACATTCTTCCTTGAAAACGGACTTTATATCGCTATCGGAATATTTTTTATAGTTTGTGTTATTATTGCACCGCTGACAGGAAACGGGAATCTGCTGACACTTCCCAATATATTCACGCTGCTGGAGCAGTCTTCTACCCGTATGTTCTATGCACTCGGAGTCGCAGTGCTTATCCTTCAGGCAGGAACAGATCTTAGTGTCGGAAGAATGGTAGCTATGGGCGCTATTACGACGGGGCTCATTTTGCATCCCGGTACAAATATCGTTACATTTCTAGGAATGGGACCGTGGAATTTCACGGCGATGCCGATAGCAGGACGTCTTATACTAGCACTTTTGCTTTCAGTTTTCTTCTGCGTTACATTCAGTCTGCTGGCAGGATTCTTTAGCGCAAAGTTTAAGATCCATCCGTTTATTTCAACCCTTGCTACGCAGCTCATTATTTACGGCCTGTTGTTCTTCGGAACAAGCGGTACACCGGTAGGTTCTATTGATTCAGGTATAAAAAATATGATAGGAGGACGGTGGACGCTGGGTGTTGTCAATGGAGAATTGGTGACATTCCCTAAACTGATTATTCCGGCAATTATTGCTATTTTCGTTTCATGGTTTATCTGGAACAAGACAACTTTCGGAAAAAACATGTACGCCGTAGGCGGAAATCCTGAAGCTGCAGGAGTAAGCGGTATCAGTGTCTTCTGGGTAACAATGGGTGTATTTGCACTTGCCGGTATATTCTATGGCTGCGGAGCATTTCTTGAAGCTTTCAAAGCAAATGCGAGTGCAGGTACGGGACAGGGCTATGAACTTGATGCCATAGCAGCCTGTGTTGTCGGCGGTATATCGTTCTTCGGTGGAATCGGAAAGGTAAAAGGAGCTGTAATAGGTGTCATAATTTTTACCGGTCTTACCTATTGTCTGACATTTCTCGGAATCGATACAAATCTACAGTTCGTATTCAAGGGATTTATTATTCTTATTGCAGTCACACTTGATAGTGTTAAATATTTGAAGAAAAAATAACTGCTTTATTGTTGAATAACAGTTGAGTATGCAACGAATATGATCCCTGCAGGTTCTCAACTGTTATACCGTAAAGTTTCTATCAGTACCCTATTGGTTAAACTACCAATTTCAGGTATTCTGTAATATGAAAAATTTTTATATTCTGGAAGGCAGGTATTAACAACTTTGCATCGGCAAAGGAACATCTAAATGAAAAAAATTGCGCACATATTAATTTACCTTACGGTACTGCTTCTACCACTGTCAGCAAAAGGAATAAAAGATTCCGAAATGCCTGAAATCGGTTGTGCTATTTATAGATTCGACGATACTTTCATGACGGGTGTTCGTAATTCCATCACAAATGCAGCAACAGGAAAAGCCAAAATTACCATAGTTGATTCCGAGAATAATCAAGCAACACAGAATGAAAAAGTTGAGCTTTTTATCACGCTTGGGATGGATTCGCTGATACTGAACCCAGTGGACAGAGCCGCCGCAGGAGTCGAAATCGACAAGGCAAAGGCTTCGAATATACCTATAGTTTTTGTAAATCGGGAGCCATTCGCCGATGACATGAAAAAATGGGATAAGGTATATTATGTCGGATCAAAAGCTGAAGAATCGGGAATAATGAGCGGGCAGATAATCGCCGATTACTGGAAAGGACATCCGGAGGCTGATAAAAATGGAGACGGAGTACTCCAATATGTTCTGCTGTTGGGAGAACCGGGACATCAGGATACGGAGCTCCGAAGCGAGTACTCCATAAAATGTATCGAAGACAATGGTATAAAAGTCGAAAAACTTGCGGAAGATTCGGCAATGTGGGATCGGGTAAAAGGTCAGGAAAAAATGGCCTCCTTTATAGCTTCCTATGGAGATGAAATAGAAGCCGTTATATCAAATAACGATGATATGGCCCTGGGAGCCATTGAAGCACTCAAAGCAGCCGGGTATTTTACAAATGATAAATATATGCCGGTTGTCGGAGTGGATGCAACTGCTCCGGCACTCCAGGCATTGCAGGAAGGTACGCTGTTGGGAACCGTTCTCAATGATTCTGAAAATCAGGGAAAAGCAGCTGTAAATATTGCCGTACAACTGGCAAAAGGCGGAGAAATAACCAGCAGAACCATAGGCTACGACCTTGACGGTCATTACGTCTGGATTCCCTACAAAAAAGTAACCCAGGATAATTACCGGGATTTTATGTAATTACATAAGTGGAAAAAGCTTTTTTTGAATATCAGGGTCAAACATATTCCGTTTATTTACGATAGTAAAATCAACAGATGCATTTTTAACCTCTTTCCCTTTTATTAAATCAACAGCTGCATAGATGGACTGATATCCCATTGCAAAAGAGTTAATTACCAGAATGTAATCCGTACTGCCGGTTTCCAGACTCTCTATATTTGCAAGAGAGTTACTTGAAACGACTACTGTCAGTGCAGGATTCTTTTTTACTGTTTTGAGAGCCTTTCTGATTCCCTCCGATGTTTCATCATTAAGAGCAATAATAAGATTAATGCTTTTATCCCGAATTAAACTGTCTGCAATCTGATTACTGATCGAATCTACGTCACGACCGGCATAAAGGGTACTGCATTTTATATTTGGATCTGTCTTGAACACATCCAGAATTCCTTCGGCAAGATACTTCTCGGATGAAACGGTATCAAAGCTGCCTACTATGACAGCATTTATCGAAGAACTCTTACGATTGTCCAAAAGTTTCCGGGCCAAAGCCCTTCCCGCCGGATGCAGATCCGTCATATAAAAAATGGCAGAACTGTCTTCCTGCCGGTCATATTCGTTATATAGTGAAATAATTTTTACTCCGGCCTTCTCTGCTTCCTCCAGTGGTTTTTTCAGGAGATAATAAGAACAGGGGGTAATAACAATACAGTCGGTTCCTTGCTCAACGGCCTTCCTGATATAACTTATCTGCATCGAAACATCTGAAGTTTTTACGGTTGAATAAAAATCAACCGTATTATGGGTATCTGTTCTTGCTTCCCGCGCGCCGTTTCTCATGGTACTCCAAAACTGTCCCCCTTCTTTCATTCGTATGAAGGTGATATTCAACGGTTTCGTATTCTCTGAAATTATCTTATTTATATTTACTACCATGAGGAACGACAACACACCAGCAACACCTACCAATAGAAAAAAAGAGAGAGTTTTTCGTTTCATAATTTCACCATAGTATTAACAGGAGGTATATCTGCACCGGAAGGAATTCGTATTTCAAAAGTAGCCCCTTCATCAATTTCTGAAATAATCTTTATTCCGTACTCTTCGCCATATGTCAGCTTTATCCGTTTATTGACATTGAATACTCCGATACCGTTACCGTTCTTATCATGTTCATGCTTATCTGTCGTTAAAATATTTTCCTGTGTTTTTTTGTCCATCCCTACACCATTATCTGAAACGCTGATAACAAGGCAATTATTCTGCTCTTCCGCAACTTTTATTTCAATAAATCCGGGGTCCATCAAATATTTAATTCCATGATAAATCGAATTTTCTACGATAGGCTGAACAAGTAGTTTTATGATCGGTTTATGTTTCAAATTTTCAGGAAGTGAAATGGAAAAATCAAAATTATCTGCATACCGCTTCTTCTGTATTGTCAGATAACACTCGACATGGGTAAGTTCTTCTTCCATCGTTATTATTTCGCGATCCTTAGAAATCGAAATTCGAAATAAATTCGAAAGTGCCTTTACCATTTCTATGACATTCCGATAATCTTTCTGTTCTGCAAACCATATAATTGAATCGAGCGTATTATACAAAAAATGAGGGTTTATCTTTGCCTGCAATGCTTCCAGTTCACTTTTCCGAATCAATTCCTGTTCCTCAACTACATCATCCATAAGTCTCTTCAGTCTTACAGCCATTTCTGAGAACGAACCTGCAAGAGATCGTACCTCAATGCTGGAATGTTTAAACTTTACAGGTTCAAAAGTAGAGATGGAAAATTTTTCCATCTCTTTTTCAAGTAATCTGATAGGAGACGTCACATAATTTGCCACTACCCGTGACAAAACCATCCCTGCAGAAATCATTACCAGGAATATGATGGTGATTAAAATAAGAAAAGGAGTCATCAATGCAGCAAGCTCTTCGTCAGGAAATGAGATCCCCACTATTTTCCAACCGGTAAAGTCAACCGTATCGATAACCGAATAACGTTTTTCTCCTAAATATTCCGAGTAATACGAGCCCAGTATATTCGTTTTAAGGGAATCAATATCTTCCGTAAATTGTCCAAGGTTGATAAGAACCTGTTTCGGGTGATATACGATGGCATAATCCTTATCGATGAGAAAGCAGTATCCGTTCCTTCCGATTGCGATAGATTCGATTATTGAATCTATCGAACTATGGTTTATATCGATAAGCAGAACAGCAGACTGGCGGGTCCCCTGCGGATCCTTTATTTTTATAACTTCCGAATAACTTATTACCCATGGGTATTTCAATAATATGAGCTGCTGTATATGGGGAACAGAAAAATAATAACCGCTATTATGCGTTTGCGAATATTTGAACCAGTCCTGGGAAATTATTTCATTTGCTCCGCGAACGTTGCTGGAACTTGTTCCAAAAAGAAGATTTCCTTTAAGATCAAAGATATCGATAGTAACAATATCATCTCTGGAATTCTTTATAACATTGAGACTGGAAACAATCTGCTGTTTTGATGTTGAATAGGATATAATGTCGGGAACCGTTGAACCGACCTTTATAATATCGGTAATATATGAATTAAGGCTTCTGCTCGAATGACGAACCGTCTGACGCGTTGTATTTTCAAGGCTTGAACGTGCCTGTGCCAAGAAACTGATGGTAACAGCCATCAGCATAAGCAAAATGATTACCAAAACAGCCGAGAGAATTGCAGTTCCGAAAATTCTTCTTATGCTTAAATCTTTTGTTTTCATAAATCGGCGATAGTTTTCTTGTATTTTTGGGGAGATATGCCCTCCAGTTTCTTGAAACAAAATGAAAAATAATTCGGATCCGTGAATCCAACAAGATCCGCTATCTCATACGTCTTAAGCTGTTTACTTTTAAGCAAGGCCTTCGCATGTTCTATTCGGGCACGGTTCAAAGCCTTTACAAAAGCGACACCTGTTTCTTTCTTAAATGTCGAACTGAAGTATGCTTCACTAACACCAAGATCGCTGCTGATACCATCGAGCGAAAATGCCGGATTTTTATAATTTATTTCTATGAGTTTTTTTGCTTCTTCTACAAATTTTTTACTGCTTATCGTTCGTTTCTTTTTAACCTCTCGATTCAATGAACAGCACAATTTTTTTAATCTCGTTGAAATCGTTCTGATTGTACTGATATCGGACAGTGTTGAAGCGAACGACTGCCCGGCTCCCTCAAGATTTGCAATATCAATATCATATCCAAGAGCCAGATTTGTCAGAATTGTCATTACTTTGAATAATGAATTCTGTGTCTGAGCAGGGTTAAGCCCCGTTTTCTTATCAAACAACTCGTCGACAGATTTTTCAACGCCGGCACAACTGCCGAGTTTGATCTCCGAGACAAGTTTTTCAACAGCATCATCCATAGTCTGCGTAGACAGAATTGTCAAATCTTCTGTTTCCAAATCTCCAATATAGTATATACTGTAATAAGGATAATACGGCTTATAGTTCAAAGCACAAATACTTTGGCGCCTGGCTTCTGCAAGATTTGTAAACTTATACACCGGCCTGCTTACGCCTATATTGCATTCACGTTTTGTGTAAAACGAAATATACTTCTTTATATCATCTATTTTGTTTAAAGTACTTTTTATGAACAGAGACTCCTCAAGTTGCCGGTCTTTTTTCACCTTGTGATAAAACGTAAGTATATTATTATTCTTGAATATCGTATGAAAAAAAAATTTTTCATATGCCGGATAGGAATCGAGTATCTGGTCTACAGTTGCAAGATCAAGCGTAGCATCATCACCGGAAGTTTCAATGACCGCCGTCATATAAAAATCCTGATCACAGGGGAGATTATATGAAGCTGCTTTTCCCATCACCCCGTCAGTATGACCTGTATACAGCTCTGCAAGAAGCTGCTGCATTAAATTGGGAATGGCATTATTATATACTTCTTCCAGTTTTTTTCGATTCGTAAGGTTTTCAATTTTCTCATCAAGATGCGTCTTTATTTTCTTTAGAAGATCGATAAAATCATCTTTGCTGAGCGGCTTGAGTGCATAATATGAAACCCCAAGCTGAACGGCGTTCTGCGCATATGAAAACTCATCATATCCGGAAAGGATGATGACAGTTGTCGTAGGATGTGTTTTTCGCAGTTCTCTAATCAGCGCAATTCCATCCATATAGGGCATTTTGATATCCGTTATTACAACATCAGGATTTTTTTCCTGTATAAGTTCAAGAGCTTCCAATCCATTTTCAGCTTCGTCAATAACAAAAAATCCGTAATCTTCCCATACTATTGAGGCTCGAATCATATGGCGGACAGGCGACTCATCGTCGACCAACAGTATTGAATACATAATCTTTATTATACTCGGAAAAATCGATTAACAAAAGCAAAATAGTATCGTCGGCCGATACTTTTCTATTATTGCTGTGTATCATCATAAAAGCCATTAGAGCGGTATTCTCAAGCTTGACATATATTTTTCTTTACTGTAAAATGACTGCACTCACGCGTAAATTTTAAGGTAGGTGATAATATGTCCAGAACTTGTGATGTCTGCGGAAAATCTCCAATATACGGGAATAAAGTCAGTAAATCAAAAAACCATGCACGCCGCTCATGGAAACCGAATCTCGTAAAAATTAAGACTGAAATTGATGGAACCACACGCACATATAATGTATGCACACGTTGTCTTCGCAGCGGATTCGTTGATAAAAAAGTACATATCCCGAATACAGTCGAAAATACAGAGACAAAATAAAGTCCTGTTTCTTTAAAAGCCGCTGGGTAAGCGGCTTTTTTTATTATATCGGTTATTCACCGGAACTCACAACAAGTCCGTCATATCCGGGACCCACTGAACCGCCGGCTTCTATTATGGCAGAGAGATTCGGATAAAACGGAATGTGATTATTCACGTATTGTATAATCTCTTCGTGGCACATATCATGACAGATATGAATTAACCATGTTTGTCTTGCAGCAAGCCGGTTAGCATACGATAAGGCCTCATCAAAATTACAGTGAGTTGGATGTGGCCTTGCACGCAGACCGTCTATAATAACTGCATCAAGAATTCCCCCATAGGTAGTAACGAGAGAAATCGACTCATCACTGATAAAACTGCAGTCCGTAAGATAGGCAGTAGAATGCAACTTATCGTCTTTCCCCAGACAGGAAATCAGAAAACCGGTCGTAGAAAGGTTTCCATGTATCAGCGGAACAGGAATAACTCTTAGTCCGCCGATAAAAAGAGGATTTTCTCCGGTACAGGCTGAACAATCTTTCAAAGAAAGTTTCGGGATTCCCCCTCCCTGCAGTGTTTTCCTAAATATGTAATCGAAACGATTCTTTATATCAATAATAGCGGAAGGATTCGTATACACAGGAAGCCCGCAGGTAATCTTGTCGCTCCGCAACGAACGGTCGGAAACTCCTGCCACTCTCATATAATCGGAGGGATACGTGTGACTGAAAACACGAAGATCATCCAATCCATGCAGATGGTCCGCATGACTGTGAGTCAGCAACACCGCATCAAGCCCTTCTATCCCGTATTTCAGAGCCTGAAGACGAAATTCCGGTCCTGTGTCAATTACAAGACGGGTAAATCTGCCATCCTTTCCCCGATGGGTAATATATGCACTGCAGCGGTAACGGGTATCTTTCGGATCTGCAGACATACAGGCTTTGCAGTGGCACGCAATAACCGGCATTCCATGACTGGTACCAGTTCCCATGAGAATCATTTGCATAGCTATAGTATATCAGACTATTCCTTCATACACGAGCCCCTGCTCACCGTCGACGGTAACTGATAATCCTTCTTCGAGCGAATTATATGCAGCAGGAACATTCGTAACCCATACCAGTTTGTCGCTGATCTGGGCAAGTAAATCGTTGGTAAGATCGCTGCCAAATTCTGCAACGACACCGTTTACCATATGCAGAATCGGCAGATAATCTTTTGTAAGCCGTTTACATACAATTATACTATTATTATCTTCTCTGACATGATTCAGCGCATCATTCAAATTTATCGGATGAACTATTCTTCCTGAAGCCCGGGGACGGGATTTATTACAATATCCGCTTTCGGTTCCCCTGACGAGAACATTTCCGACAAGAATAACTTTAATGGTATTAACCATAAGAGGACTACCAAGCGGGATTCCCGCTGCCATCACAACTCTGTCGGAAAGAGAAACCACCCCGGCATCCAGTGCCATTTTTACCGAATTCTGAACCATAGTTTCAGAATCAGTTACAACTTTTGTTAATATTGGGACGATGCCCCAGTTCAGCATAAGCTGCCTGCAGACCTGCTTGTCGGGAGTCACCGCCAGGATCGTCTGCTCCGGCCGGAACCTGCTTATCATACAGGCAGTATGTCCGGTCATCGTCGGAATTACGATAGCCATTGCTTTTATATCCGTAGCAAGCTGATAGGCATTTCGTGCAACAATATGGCCGATATTCAAATCATTTTTATATGCCCGGTCTATTTCTTCCATACGGGCAACATACTCTTCAGAATCTTCTGTCGTCCGGGCAATCTTGTCCATTGTTTTTACTGCTTCAACAGGATATTTGCCGCTTGCGGTTTCTCCCGAAAGCATAATCGCATCAGTTCCATCGAATATGGCATTAGCTACATCCGTCAGTTCTGCACGCGTCGGACGAGGATTTACAATCATCGAATCGAGCATCTGTGTAGCGGTGATTACCGGTTTTCCGGCTTCCCTGCATCTGCTTATTATTTTCTTCTGGGCAATCGGAATGCGCTCCGTCGGGACTTGTACGCCAAGGTCTCCCCTGGCAACCATAATCCCGTCTGCTTTTTCTATAATCCCGTCAATATTCTTCAGTCCCTCTTCATTTTCTATTTTGGCGATAATATGGGCTTTACTTCCGAGAGACGTAAGGTATTCCCGTATTTCAGCCACTTCTTCCGGAAAACTAACAAAACTGGCAGCAACAAAATCGATATTCTGTTCAACTCCGAACGCGATGTCTTTTTTATCCTGTTCAGCCATAATAGGAAGGCCTGCATGAATACCGACGAGATTCACGTTCTTTTTACTGCCGAATGAGCCATCGTTGCATGCTGTACAAAAAACTTTTCCATTCTTAACTGAGTCCACTGATAACTCGATTAAACCGTCCGCAATGAGAATGTGAACGCCTGGTTTTATACGGGTAGCAAGTTCCTGCCACGAAAGAGAAATATTCCCGGGCTTGCCCTTTAAGCAGCCGTAGCATTCGCTTTTATCAGCAACGACCACAAATTTATCACCTGTAGCTACATCAATATTTTTACCGCCCTTTACCATGCCGGTCCTGATTTCAGGCCCCTTCGTATCAAGCAGGATTGCAACAATCTGTCCAAGTTCTGCAGCGATACGTTTAACGCGATCCATTGCCTGTTTGTGCCACTCGTGTTCACCATGTGAAAAATTAAACCGAGCAACATTCATTCCCGCCAGAATAAGGCTGCGTATGGTCCGGTCATCATCTGAAGCCGGTCCGATAGAGCAGACTATCTTTGTTTTTCGTGTAAACATAGCTAGATTATACATTTAACTGTAAATCAATACAAGAAAAAATAATACTGATTCTATAAACGGGACTATCTGTAAAGTATGCGACGATCAGTCATTACCGGCACTGATATACCCTTTATTGACCTTATATTACAAAAAATGGTATCATTTGTTTAGATTTTCCACTCAATCATAGAGGTCTGAATAATGCCGTATTCCGAACCGACGAATCTTGCTATTGTAGCCTGCCCCGGTGGTGAAGCGTTTGCCGACGCCGTCATCACTCATCTCCGCCATATTTATAAACACCGTTTTACTTTAAAAAATGATGTCATTGCGAAACGTTATCAGCTGGACAAAAACGAACTTATTAAACACATTAATCTTGATAATGATTTGTATACGTCAGATCTTTGTATCCGGGGTAAAATAGACAAATATCGACCGCCCGTCTTTAAGGTAAAAACACGATTCACCTATTTTATGAACGGAGAATTTAAAACAGAACTTCTCGATACCGTACGAGGAAAAGATGTTTTCATTTTCCAGGATGTCGAAAACCACGAACCTATTACTTTGAATGACGGAAAAAATATTCTGTCACTTTCCGTAAACGATCATGTAATGTCGCTGCTGGTAACCATCGATGCTGTTCGACAGGCGAGTGCAAAACAGATAACACTGGTTCTGCCCGCCTACCCCTATAGCCGCCAGCATAAAAAGAAAGGACGCGAAGGTCTTACAGCCAGTATGCTCGGGCATATTTATGAAACCCTCGGCGTTACACGGATCATTACGCTTGATATACATTCCCGCGAAATAGTAAATGCATTCAGTAAAATAAACCTTGAAAATTTACACGCAAGTTATCAAATAATTCGTGAACTTTCAAAAATAGTAGATCTTTCCGATAATAATAAAGATTTTGTAGTTGTTTCGCCTGATTCAGGTGCTATTGATCGTAATAAGTTTTATTCTTCAGGTTTAAAAAAACCGCTTGCTATGATCTATAAGGAACGTGACTATTCTATAATCACTCAAAATGCAAAAGATACAAATATCAAGTCCATCAAACTGCTTGGTGACGTTCAAGGAAAAGTTGCATTTCTGGCTGATGATATGCTGGGAACAGGTGGAACACTGCTTAAAGCGATGGGATTTCTCAAAGAACAGGGAGCAACAAAAGTTATCGCAGCGATCAGTCTTCCTTTCTTTACAGGCAACGCAATAGAACAATTTGACGAAGCGTATAAGAACGGACTTTTCTATCGTATTATAGGAACTAATGCTGTATATCACGAAGCACTTAAAAAACGAGAATGGTTCATAAATACAGACGTAAGCGGATTTTTTGCAAATATCATTACCAGACTGCATCATAACCAGTCATTAAGTGATCTTCTTGACAATCGGAATATAATCGAAAAACTGGTAAAACACGATTAATCTTATCCATGAAAAATACGGTATTATCGGTCGATATAGGTTCTACTTCACTGAAAGCAGCTCTTATCAGTGATGAAGGTCAGTTCTTAGATTTCTCTCGACAGCTATTTCCTGCTGCAGAAAACGGCGGCCCGGATTATCAGGCAGCAGGCAACTGGCTGCCTGCCATGCAGCAGGCTGTAAAGGAATTCGGAAATACTATCAATACAGTCTGCGCTGTCTGTATTTCGGGAAATGGACCGACGATTGTGGCAGAAACAGGAGAAACGCTTCTCTGGAATGTGCAGCCGCCGGATACGTTATCTTACAACCAAAAAAAAACAAATTCACTTTTTATACCCCGGCTGGATATATTCAGAACCATATTTCCCGCGGTTTGGCATAATTCTGCCCTCATTTTCTCGGGCCCGGAATATCTTATCTGGCAGCTTACCGGTACGGCAGTCACTATTCTGCCGGAAAAAAGATACCGGGAAGCGTACTGGACAGAAGAGGATCTTGAAACATTCTCTATTCCTGAAAAAAAACTACCACACTATGTTTATCCGTCTTTCAATGCCGGATATATAAAAACGCAGCTCGCTGCATCAATAGGACTGCCCCCTGATATACCCGTTTTCTGCGGAGGTCCTGACTTCATTGTCGGACTAATAGGAACAGGGACGTTATACAATGGTACCCTTTGTGATTGTGCAGGCTCCAGCGAAGGGATAAATTTCTGTTCCACAATCCCGCTTTCAGGAAAAGGACTTCTGACACTTCCGTCTCCCCTACCCGGACAGTGGAATACAGCGGCCCTCATTCCTGACAGCGGAATACGCTTCGAACGATTTAAGAGACTGCACGAAAAAATGCTTGGAACAAGAATCTCGTATGAACAGCTGGTAACGGCGATCATACGAGACAAGGACTCAGACGGCTATAAGCTGCTGGACGATATAGCTGAAAAAGTTAAAGATGCCGTAGAACTCGTAAAAAAAGCAGCATTGTCCGCAGAATTGCCATGGCCCGACCATATGACTGTTACCGGAGGCCAGGCACTCAATAAACAGTGGATGCAGTTAAAATGTAATCTTCTGAACATGGATCTTGTTGTGAAAAACTGTGCTCAGGCAGAATTAACGGGCGACGCTATAGTTGCGCGAATTGGTTTGGGAGACTACAGCGATATAAAACAGGCGTCAACCGTACTTATTCATACAAATACCGTATATCAACCACGAAAAGAACCATGACAATTTACCGTATTCCGGATGACCTCAGAACGCTCATTTTTGATATTGATTCTACGCTCTATACTAATTCGTTTTATGCATTTGAACAAGTTGATGTGCAAATACGCCATTTTGCACATCTTCGGGGAATACAAGAAAACGAAGCACGAAAAATGATGACTGAATATCGAAAAAAATGGTCCCGGCAGCATGGCGGTAAAAAAATAAGTCTCGGAAACGCTTTTACAGCTTTCGGTATACCGCTTGAAACAAGCATCAAATGGCGAAAAGAACTTATCGAACCCGCAAAATTTCTTTCCCGGGATGAAAAACTCAGAGAAGTGCTTGTCAGACTGAAAAAGAGCTATAAACTTATCTGTGTGACTAACAATCCTGTACTTCCCGCAAAAAAAACACTTAAGGCGCTCGGCGTTTCAGACGTACTTCAAACTATCATAGGTCTTGATACTTGTCGGAAATCAAAACCTGCAGAAGAGCCAATCCGTCTCGCTGCCAGAATAATGAATTCTCAAATCGGACAATGCCTGAGCATCGGCGACCGTTATGATATAGATATTGCACTTCCACTCGAACTGGGGATGGGAGGAATTCTCGTTGACGGAGTCGCCGAAGTATATCAGCTGCCGGCAATATTATCTCTGTGATGGAATCAGGTTTTATCTGCCGAAAAGTCAGATATTTTATCTTCACATGTTATAATTTAAAGTGGAGTGTTTTCCAGTCATGACAATAAGAAAAGTTAAATCGAACGTAGCGCTTACCAATTCGGGGAATTTAGAAATATTTTTTATCGGGGCAGGCAGCGCATTTTCAAAAAAAAATTTTCAAACAAACATATTGATCGTAAAAGGTTCCGACCATCTTCTGGTGGACTGCGGGACACTCTGTTCATATGCTTTGACACAATATAATTGTAAGATTGCAGACATACAGAATATTCTCATAACACATTCTCATGCGGATCATATCGGCGGCCTTGAAGAGGTAGCTCTTACCGGCCGGTACATCTCAAATAGAAAAACAAAATTATTCATTACCGACGAATATAAAAAGATTTTGTGGGATCAATCTTTGAAAGGCGGCTGTTCATATGGTGAATATGTGGATAAAGGATTTATGTCTTTCGATGATTATTTCACACAAGTCAGGCCTGAATTCATATCGGATTCACCCCGTCCGTTATATCGTACAAAAGTAGGATCTATTGATATAAAACTATATCGGACAAAGCATATTCCTGATACTGCAGGGACATGGGAAAATTCCTTTTATTCTGTCGGTATTCTGATAGACGATCGAATTCTTTTTCCCGGTGATACTAAATTTGACAAAGAACTTCTTGACTGGATGTTTGCCTGCTATCCGATAGAATGGGTCTTTCACGACTGCCAGTTCTTTGGAGGCGGAGTCCATGCTTCGTATGAAGAACTTAAAACTCTTCCTGACGACATGAAAAAAAATATGTTTCTCTGTCATTACGGCGATAATTTCAAAAATTTTAATCCGTTGAACGACGGTTTTGCAGGGTTTGCCTGTCGCGGGCACTATTACGATTTCGGCAGAACATAGAACCGGACCATACTGATCACCGGTTATTGCTAAAAAACTCTCTTTCAGTTATTATGTGACAGTATTTTCGGTCCATTAGCTCAGCTGGATAGAGCGGCTGCCTCCTAAGCAGCAGGTCGTGCGTTCGAATCGCATATGGGCCATTTATAATTCATAATGTCGTATCTCACAGTTCTTAATCTGATACGTTACAAAATATTCACTGCTCATATTGGTAAAGTAAGTATCGATTATTCTGCCTACAGTACCGTGACAGACAAAAAGAACATTTTCATTTGCCGTACTATGGCGAGCCTTGATATCGTCGATAAGATTATAAATTCTCTGTGCCGCAGAGAACATTGATTCTCCACCTTCAAAACGGGCATATGGATTGCGACGCTTTTCGATAAAAACAGGATCCGTACATGCAATCCCCTCCATCGTACCGAAATTAAATTCATGCAACCGGGGTTCTATGACTGCGGTAAGTCCAAGTGCTTTTTCAATAAACTGAGAAGTATCACGGGCCCGTTTTATCGGAGATACATACATATACTTTATTTTATACTCAGCCCGATGTTTCAAAAGATTTTCGGCAAGTCTCCGGGCCTGCAGTCTCCCCTTATCGGTCAGTTCTGATTCAGTCACACCACAAACCCTGTTCATTCGGTTAAGATGAGTTTCTCCATGTCTTGTAACGAAAAGCGTCATCAGTTCATCCTTGTAATTCTGTCGCTGACTCTCTCAAAAAACTGGGCTGTTTCCGAATTTTTCCGGAAAAATACCGGCGGCGTCCCAATCGGAGCTTCAACGTACCAGCTTCCACCTGAATAATCTTTTCCGGTAAAAAGATGACGCCATTCGTCATCAGGCAGAAAAACTTTCCGGCCTCTTTCGCCACTGTGCAGAATGGGGGCTACAAATAGATCACGTCCGAGAAGATAGGAATCTTTCATGTCGAAAAAAGGAGGACACGGATAATGTAACAGAACGGGACGAATTACCGGAATCCCTTTTTCATGATTTACACTGACAATTTCTTTAAGATACGGTTTAAGCATTACATGAATTAGTGTCATTCTGGTAAACTGTTTTATGGTTCCTTCATCACTGTCAAATTGCCAGTTTTCCTCCGGTATATTTCCTTCATGTGTTCTCATCAGGGGCGTAAAAGCAGAAAACTCAACCCAGCGGAGCAGCAGTTCCTTGGAACGGTTCAAATAATGATGAATAGTTGTATACCCGCCAATATCACTATGATGAAGTCCCATACCACACATTGCTAACGACAATGCCGCTGTAAGAGCAGAAGGAAGGCCGTCATCCTCCGACCAGTCAACATTTTGATCACCCGCCCACATCATCGTACAGGATTTTAAACTACGGGCATTTCCCGCCCGCATGAAAAAAAAGCATTCACCCGCTTTTTCAGCTTTGCGGATAGCAGTTTCATTTACTTCTGCCCAGTAGCCCGGCCATGCATTATGTGCCGTCAGGGGATCCGTTTCATCGAAAAGACGGACATCGGAATCTACCGGTAGATATTCACCGAAATCTGCCATCCAGCCGCCCATTCCGGTTGCAATCAGATTTCTGCAAATAACGTCAGCATACCAGTTACGTGCCGTCGGATTCGTAAAATCTATTATACCACAATCAAATTCTCCGAAATCAACTAAATAGGGATTATTGTTTTTTCTGCTTAAGACAAGCAAACCCTTTTTATCAGCTTCCTTAAAAAGACTTTCACCTTTCAAAACATACGGATTTATATATCCGAGAAACCGTATTTTTTTTTGTGCAAGTTCATGGATAAAAGCAGGCAGATCAGGATAGAGTGTTTTATCATACTGCCAGTTCCACTTCAATCGTTTCCCGAAACTGGTTATTTTCTGGCCTTCCCAGTCCTGTGCCCAAATACCGTTTACGGGACAACCTGCCTTTTGCATTTTTTCAAGTTTTGTCCGGCAGACCGATATTCCGTCCTGGATTCCTAAGATGATTCCGTCATATATCCACTCAGGGAGTTCTCTTTGTCGTCCGAGGAATGCAGAAAGATCCTGAAGTGTTTTGAGAAGTGACCCGCCTGCATTTATCGTAATAGTCCCGGGATTTGTCCAGAAAAGAAGTTTATGAGAGTCTGAAGCTGTAAAATCGAAATCGGCGTAGGAATACGTCTCTGCATGCAGGTAGTAACCCCGTTCCGAAATAAACGTCGGTTGCGGATAAAATGTCGTATAATAATCACCTCCTGCCCGCTCCTTTTCATCTTCGATACGCGTCAGCAACGTCTGTTTATTACGTCCGACCCCTTGCTCCTGGGTCCATAGAGGAAAATGCCTTCCTCTCAAATCAAAATATGAAAACTGTTCACCGCAGCCCCATACATGTTCAAAATCTTCTGCAAAAAATGAAAGTTGAATTCTATTATAATCGGCAGGAATTTCATCAAAATTAACTTGCAGACGACCATTTATTTCATAAAGGGTTACATAGAGGCAGACCATATCTGCAGAGAATCTGATACGATACCCGACATCGCGCCCGGAATATTCATCACTGACCGAATAATCAGTGAGCGGAAGACTGTCGCGAAGCTTATCCTGTATAAAAAAATTTCCACGATACATATCCACCGTTTCAGCACCCCGAAGAAGCGTAATAAAAGGTCGCTGTTTATTACTTTTTATAAGCAGAATATCATTCAGTGCTATTTCAAGATTTCCGTCTAGTGTTTTGCAATGTATCATTTTTAACCTTTTACACTCCCTGCAGCAATTCCTCCGATAATTTTGTCATGGAGCAATGCGTAAATCGTCACACTCGGAATTATAGTCACAACAATTGCAGCATACATACTGCTGTAATCGGTAATAAACTGACTTGTAAAAAATTTTATTCCTAACTGAACGGTTCTTGATTGTACACTGCTTGTCAGAAGCATCGCCATCGTAAATTCATTCCATGCATACGTAAAGCAGAACGTTCCTGCCGTCACCATACCAGACTTTGAAATCGGAAATATTATTTTTGAAAACCTGCTATAAAAGTTACAACCGTCAATAATAGCGGCTTCTTCTATTTCTTTCGGAATACTTTTCATAAAACCTGTTTCAAGGAAAGTCGAAACCGGAATATTAACTGCCGTATACACAAGAATAAGTGCCAAAAGATTATTATAAAGCCCCATTTTTGTAATTAATGTAAAATAAGGAACCATAAAAGCAATAACAGGAATCAAAACACCTGCAGTAAGTATCGTATAAATTACGTCACGTCCCATAAAATGTTCACGGGAAAGGACATATGCTGCCATAGTTGTAATAAGTACGTTAAGAATAACAGCAACAGCGGCAACAACCAGAGAATTGACAAGTAACCGCGGAAGACTGGCCATTTTAAGTGCATTGAGATAATTACCCCATTGCGGATTTTTCGGCCATCCAAAAGGTGATATCTGCAGTTCAAGGTTGGTCCTGAGCGAACTTAAAATGAGCCAAAGCAACGGTAGCAATGCAACCGCAAGAAGAAAAAGCAGAAAGCACCATTTTAAGAAACCGATAACAATTTTTTTTACTGTATATTTATCTTCCATAAGATAGAATCTCCTACTGGGCCGTATCGGAAAGCGGATCTGAATTACCAAATAATTTTCTGATCGCAACAATAACCAGTGTTCCCATAATTATAAGAAAAATACCGGTCGTACTTGCTTCACTATATCGAAGGGAATCCATCTTTCCGTAAAGACTTATGCCCATCGTCGTTGTCGAATAAGCCGGTCCGCCGCCGGTCATAAGGTATGTCGATTCAAAATGTCGCATGCCATAAGCCATAGCAAGCGTCATGGTAGTAACGAGACTGCCCCGCAGCATGGGAAGCGTAATATGCCATTCCTGTTGCAGTGTTCCGGCCCCATCAATTTCCGCAGCTTCGTAGAGATCCCGGGGTATAGTAAGCGCAGAGGCATACAAAATAATCATAAAATATCCTATGTAGATAACGGTCTGAAAAATCACCGCCCCAAGTGCCGTCCGGGGATTCCCAAGCCAATTTCTGGCCTGCATACCGAACAATTTTCCAAGGATTGCATTGAGCGGGCCACTCACATTATAGACCGCGACCCAGACCATCGCCAGCGCGACAGTAGATATGACATTCGGTAAATAATAAATCGTACGCAGGAAACGCCATCCCTTCGGCCGTCGTACCAGTATCATGGCAACGATGCAAGCCATCGGAACTTGAATAAATCCCTGGCATACAGCCCAAATTATATTATTACGCAGGGCGAGCAGGAAAGTCGGATCCTCAAGTAGCTTTATGTAATTCGCGAATCCACAAAACTGCATTTTTCCGATACCACGCCATTTGGTAAAACTGGTAATAAATGTAAATCCGAATGGATATATAAAAAACAGTACAAACAATACAGTCACGGGCAAAAGAAACAAAATTCTGCCT
Organism: Treponema sp.; assembly: GCA_022640795.1. Lineage (GTDB taxonomy): Bacteria > Spirochaetota > Spirochaetia > Treponematales > Treponemataceae > Treponema_D. The sequence continues at coordinate 14,169 of JALCCK010000011.1, read as the reverse complement.
ATCCAGTTTATTTCAGTATTTGATTTCGACTTCTGCATACAATAGGTCTCCAAAGCGGAGTACCGATACGGTAAATTTACCGGTACTCCAAAATTCGTAATTAACGATCGATTTTTGCATCAACAAGTCTGCAGAACTCATCAGGGGTTATAGTTCCAAGCACCAGTGCGCTGAGTTGTTGTTCAAACTCCAGCGTAACTTCCGAACCAAGTGCGGCTTCGAGATCAAAGGATGATTTATTTGTTGAATTAGCCAAATCGTAGAACTGCTTCTGCAACGGATTCTCAGGAACGTAATCGGTTTTAATAGCAAACATTGCCCCTGAAGATTCCGAAATACGCTTGATATTTTCAGGCTTTGTCAGGTATTTCAGAAAATCAAGAATTGCAGCCTGCCTGCGGGAATCTTTTGTTGCTGCAGCACAGATATTTGCCTGAAGTCTGCTGATTACAAAATCGGTAGTAGAACCGGCCGCTGGGATACCTGCAATTTTGATCGAATCAAAAAAAGGCGTTTCAGCAAGATCTTTTCTTCCCGCGTACCACGGCCCGTTTGAGAAGATAGCAGTACGGCCGGCAAGAAAATGTCCGCCACTGCCCCCGGCTCCAAGTCCTACGGCATCGGGCGTTGAATAATCTGAAATAATTCTTTTCATTAACGTTGCGGCCTTTACAAATGCCGGATCAGTAAACGGTTTATTCCAAATATTTATCCCGCCGAGACTGACTGCAAGATGTGAGAACCAGATCATACTTGTCCATGCATTCGTATCTCCCGTCATCTGACTGGTCGGTGCTATACCGGCAGCTTTCAGTTTGTCAAAATCGTTCCACATTTCATTCATTGTCGAAGGTATTTTTGTGATACCGGCTTTTTTAAAGGCATCCATATTATACCAAATAGGTAAAATGGCGGTCTCCATCGGGAGAGAACGCTGGACCCCATCTATATTCGACTGAACCATTGAACCCGAATCGAACGTTTTCAACCATCCATCTTCACCAACTTTCGAAAAATCCATAAGAAGATCAGACTGATAAAAGGTTGCTGTTGTCGGATTCAGCTTTATTGTAAAAATATCAGCAGGAGCTTGTCCGGCAGCGATCGAAGTACGAATTTTCTGCTCATACGCATTATAGTCAGGCTGAGGTTCAATAATAACCTTTACCTTTCCTTCATTTGCTGCATTGTATTCATTAACAAGCGCTTCAACAGCGGGAGCCTTGCTGTCATTCCCAACCCAGATACTGGCCCAGCGAAGATTAATTTCACCGGTCTCTTCAGTATCCTGTGTTCCATTAGCAAACGAACAGAAAACTGCCGATGCCAAAACCAAAACGGTACATAGACCTAATCTGTACAACCGTTTCATAAAAACCTCCAAAATTTTATGCGGAGCCAATAAAGGCAGCACCTGCTCCGCTTTTAAACTACTAGAAAAATTTTTTTTCGTTAAAATCTACAAATCTCCAGATGCAGCAGATTCGCAAGATAAACAGTTTCTTGTACAATATTCGAGAACACAACAATATAATGCGGCTCCCATCCGTCTTTTACCGTCGTATACACAAGATTGCCGACGGCTGTTTCCGGTTTAAAAACAACTGAGGTACCGCTATATTGGCGCGGCGCTGCCGGGATACTGCCGGTAATAATGAGCATACGAAATTTTCCGTCCGGCTTTCGACCAATTCGTATAACGGTAGCAGTATCCGCTGATTTACAGCCAAAATCCATAACAGGCCCGATTTTTCTATTCGGATGTACGCCAAGAAAAGCTTTATCCGTAAGTTTCGGAGCTGCCATACCGCAATGCCAATAGGTGATAGTATTCATATCCTCATTCATTGCCACAGGATCTCCGAAAAAAGCCGGTGTACCGGTAAATCTCCAGGCAATATACATAGTCAACGCCCCGTAAATATCACTTTCCCCTGTAGCGGGAATACCGGTATTATTCAGCATCGAAAGTACCGCACAAACAGGCGTTCCATATTCAGTAAAAAAATCAGGCCAGCAGCGGGAAGCTAGAGCCCCAATGGTATTTTCGGAAATAAAGTCGGCATATGCTTTTCGAAGTCGAAGATATCCTTCAAAATTTTTTGCCGGAATTTTTTCAGTTCCTATACAACTTTTTTCAATTTCTTTTTTATAGCAATCCAGTTCTTCTGTCGTATACAGTGCTGCTTTTTTCATTAACTCACGTGATTCTGCGCTGATCAAACGGACACCAAAGAAACGGCGAAGTTCAGCATCCAGAGCCCGGCCAAAACCGAATCCCTGTGGAGTACCTCCGATCGCCGCAAGAGAAAGTTTTTTCAACTGATAGTAAACCTTTGTTGCTTTTACATAGTGCTCTATTTTTGTTTTTAACGATACTTCGTCAGGAGCACCGATTATATATTCAAAATCAGAACGTCCCAACGCATACATAACGTTTCCGGCTGAAAAAGCTCCTGTTAATGAATTCAATTTAAGCCTTCCGCCATTACTATCTGGTTCCCGTAAAGTCCATAACAATACGGGACACGTTGTTCGAGAAACGACTTCTGAACAGTACTCAGAATTTGCAAATGTTATATTCTGAATAATAACCAAATCAGGATTATACCGGGCAAGAAAAGTAGCAATACTTTCAAGCGAAAGTAAAATTTTTTCAGGAACACAAATTAAAGAATCAATTTCAAAAAGCAGTTGTTTTGACATTTCAAATTGTTTTTCAGCTTCTCCAAGATCAAAAGTCGGAACACCTATCGGAACATACACAATTTGCATAGTAACGCCTCGTCTTACTTTTCCCAGCAGGGAAACAAATCAATTTATTTTCTTACTGTAAGTAAAACATAGAATTTTCAATCTGTCAAACTTTTTTATAACTGAAATCATAAAAAAGGGAAAACGGAAGGAATCAGCGCGCAAAGTAATTTATAAGAATCTGATCCGATATTCCCTTCTGGGCAAACAAAGGATCATAGGCAGCATGAAAAATCACAGGGCTATCATTACCAAAGGTATCAGGCTTATCAAGAATTTTTCCAATTTCTTCAGAAAGCATCCCGGCTATACGGTCATTACAGGCAACGATAAGAAATGACGACGGTGCAAAAATTTTTTCTATGGTTCGTATCACGACAGCCATATACTCTGCCGCAGCCTTCAGAATTTTACGGCCGCTATCCGAATCAGGATCTACATTCTCAAACATAAAAGAAACAGTTTCATCCGGACATAACGCTGAAATACAAGCCTGAAGACAGCCCTTCCTGCCACAGGCACATTTAGGACCGTTTTTGCACACAGGGAGATGTCCTATTTCCAGAGTTTGCCGTTTGCTGTTGATAAAAATTCTACCGTTATCTATAAAGCTCCCGTTTACTCCAGTCCGGAATAAAAAGGTAAACATCGAATTTTGTGTTTCAAAACCACCATACCGGAATTCACCAAGGGCAAGAGCCGAACAGTTGTTATGAAGAATAACCGGCAGATTCAGCAGATTCTTGAGTTTTTCTACAATAGGGTAATTTCTCATTCCCTGTATTCTCGGATAATATACAATTTGTTCTGAGGCCAGATCGACAAGCCCCGGTGCAGCAACTCCGACTCCGATTATTGCAGCAGAGGCAATATGCAATTCGGCAATGGTATTTTTTATTACGGATGAAATAAGAAATACTATCTCATCCGCAGTAGTATCATGGGCAAGGTTCTGTATACTGCTGTGAATTCGTTCTCCCCAGAAATTAAATACACCAATAGATAAATTAGCAGACCAGAAATCAACAGCGATGGAATAGCGTGCATCCCGCCGGACACAAAAGTTCATTGGTTTTCGGCCGCGTTTTGTCACATCCATCACAGGGAAAGAAGTTTCAACAGGCTCAATAAGATTTTCCTCTATAAGAGAGGTAAAGATCCGGTAAATAGTCGGTGCCTTGAGACCCGTTTTTTCAACAAGTTCTGACTGACTGATTCCAGCAGACCGCCTTGAGTATAGTAATGACAGCACAAGATTTTTGTTATGCAGTCTCAAATTCTCCGCACGAAGCGGTTTTTCATCTTTCAGCTTCATTTTAATTCCTGTATGTATATAGTCTAATCGGTTTTGACAAAAAAATCCATAAAAAAACTTTACAAATTGCCTGAACAGACTTATTATTACTTTCAGTAAGAAAATTATTATAGGAGGCAGATATGCTCTCTGCTCTACAAATTAAAGAAACGGAAGCTTTTGCCAAAGAAATACGGAAAAAGACTATCTATACAATCGGACATCTGGGTGTAGGCCATATCGGAGGTTCGCTTTCCATCGTTGAAGTTCTTTCAGTCCTTTATAATCTGGAAATGAACTACGATGAAAAAAATCCGACATGGGAAGACCGTGATATGCTCGTTCTCTCAAAAGGTCACTCAGGCCCGGCACTTTATTCGACACTCGCCCTCAAAGGTTTTTTCCCCATCACGTGGCTCGATACGCTGAACCAGGGAGGAACAAAACTTCCTTCTCACTGTGACCGTAAAAGGACGCCCGGAATTGATATGTCAACAGGTTCTCTCGGTCAGGGATTAAGTGCCGCCTGCGGAATGGCTTTGGGCCGTAGGATTGATAAAAAAAATTGCTATGTGTACGCCATTATAGGCGACGGTGAAAGTGATGAAGGACAAAACTGGGAAGCAGGAATGTTTGCTGCACAGTATAAGCTCGCCCATCTTATAGCTTTTACAGATTTTAATAAGCTGCAGCTCGACGGACCAGTCGACGAAATAATGAACCTTGAACCACTTCAGGATAAATGGAAAAGTTTTGGCTGGTTCACGCAGCGTGTCGACGGACACGACATTGCGGCTATTTATACTGCCATAGAAAAAGCTAAACAGCAAAAAGAAAAACCATCAATGATAATTCTGGATACGGTAAAAGGGAAAGGAGCTTCTTTTGCAGAGGGCCTCGTTTCTAATCACAACATGACATTTGACATGGCAACAGCGGAAAAAGCCATTGCAGAGCTGGACTGAGGGATAATTATGGACGGAAAAAAAGAAATGAGGGCAGTCTACTGCCAGACGCTTATAGATTTAGCACGCAAGAATGATAAGATTATGATTCTCGAAGCAGATCTCATGAAAGCCAGCGGAACAGTACCTTTCAAGGAATTGTTCCCGCAGCGGACGGTTGATGTCGGTGTAGCAGAAGCAAATATGATAGGAGTTGCAGCAGGATTAAGCAATGTTGGGAAGATTCCGTTTCCAGCGACATTTGCCTGTTTTGCTTCCCGACGTGTGTTTGATCAGTTCTTTATCTCAGCAAATTATGCAGGACTGAATGTAAAATTAACGGGCACCGATCCCGGTATCAGTGCTGCCTTCAACGGCGGGACCCATATGCCGTTTGAAGATGTAGGGCTGATGAGGATGATTCCGGGACTTACAATATATGAACCCTGTGATCCGGTAGAACTAAAAGCTCTGCTTATTCAATCTGCAGAACACGATGGCTGCACCTACCTCCGGCTGCATCGAAAGGGTTCCAATACTATCTATAGTGAAACCGAAAAATTCGAACTCGGCAAAGGAAAGATTCTTAAGGATGGGAATGATCTAACAATAGTTGCAAGCGGCTATATTCTTATTCCGGAAGCATTAAAAGCTGCAGAACTTCTACAGAAAGATGGGATCAGCGCAGCTGTCATCGATATGCATACGATTAAGCCGCTCGATGAATCGCTTATACTGTCATATGCCATAAAAACAGGTCATATTATTACAGCTGAAAATCATCAGGTAGCAGGAGGCCTTGGTGCCGCCATCGCAAATTACCTCAGCACTGTTCACCCTACCCCGATGTATATGGTCGGTATCCACGATGAATTCGGACAGGTAGGGACGATGGATTATCTGCAGCAGTATTATAAACTGACTGCAGACGAAATAACAAAACAGGCAAAAAAACTTCTGAAAAACTAAATTTTCAGAACGAAACTAAGCAGTGTAATTTTGCACTAATTACAAGGAGTAAAAAAATGACAATAGCTATTGCATCAGATCTTTCAGGATTCCCTCTTAAAGCAGAAATTACGAAGCACCTTAAGGAAAAAGGAATAGACATACTCGATTTTGGAATTGAATCCGCAGACAAACCTCAGCCATATTTTATCCAGGCCCCAAAAGTTGCAAAGGCCGTTCAGGAAGGAAAGGCAGAAAAGGGAATTCTCGTCTGTGGTACGGGACAGGGAATGGCAATCGTTGCAAATAAATTCAAAGGAATTTATGCCTGTGTTGTCGATGATATTTTCAGTGGAGAACGCGCTAAAATTATCAATAATGCAAATATTATCACGCTCGGAGGATGGATAACGGCTCCGTTTCATGGATGCGAAATAGTAGATGCATGGCTTGCCATGAAATTCACCCAAAAAATGGAATTCAAAAAAGATTTTCTTACCAATGGGTTCAATCAGGTGAAACTAATAGAGCAGGAGAATTTTAAATGATCAGCAGTCTTCTTTCAACAGTACATCTATTACAAATGGATGATATAAAAGCCTCAGAATTACTTAAGATTTTACGGTACCTGTCAGGCTCTCCCCGTAATCCCAAAATAGCATTGGTCTGTGATAACGCACCGATTCCAAAACGTGATCACCTTATTTCGGAACTTGAACAACTTGCGGCAATAGAAATCTTCAACCAGGTACAACCGAATCCGCATACAACAGATATACAAACAATGTTTACTGATAAACGTTTCAAAGATATTGACGTCGTCTTTGCTATCGGGGGCGGCAGTGTTATGGATTCTGCAAAAGCACTTGCGATGCTTGCAGGCAATGGTGGTGATATTGAGGGATATCTTGGTAATTCACCCAGATATAAAATAGAGAAAAAAGGACTTCCGCTGCTGCTTATTCCAACAACGGCAGGAACCGGTTCCGAAGTAACCAAGGTTGGTGTTTATTCTTCCGCGAAAGGCAGAAAATTCACGCTGGGGTCCCCACTCATGCAAGCTGACGCCGCATTACTGTGCGGATCTTTTATAGATTCAATACCGCCATCTTTATGCGCTTCTACCGGTCTGGATGCACTTGATCACGCATTAGAATCAATATGGAACAAGAATTCAACACCGATAACCCGGACAGCGGCGATAGATGCAGCAATTGCAGTTTTGGAAACTCTGCCGGAATTATACGCCGCAATAACTGAAAACAAAAAGGACCGCCGGCCTTTACAGAAAAAAATGCTTGCCGCTTCGTGTATGGCGGGAATTGCCTTTTCAATTACCGGAACAGCGAGCGGTCATGCACTTTCATTCGTATTATCCGAAGACTATCACATACCGCACGGGACTGCATGTGCCTTTACCCTGCCGGAAATATATAACTGGTCGATTCGTAACAAAGACACCGTACACTGCCTGGCTCAAATACAAAAACATTTTACACCGGAAATCAATACCGAAAGAGAACTGACGGAAAGACTATTCCATACGATTACGGACCTCATACATAACATGAATATTCCACAAAAATTCAGCGATTTAAATATCCAGATGACGGAAGAAGCGTTGGATAAGAATTTTTCCCGGGCATTCTCTGATCCTAAAATGCATAACCAGCTGCCGCCGTTAGATACCACTTCGCTGCATCAGATTCTCAAGGAGAAGCTATGAGTACAGCGCTTTTGCTGTCATGCATCGTCGTTCTGATCACCCACACACTTGAAGCTGTAACAGGATTCGGCTGTACGGTACTGGCATTACCATTTGTTACGAGTTTACTCGGAATGAAAACAGGTGTAATTTCGCTGACGGTTATTGCATGGCTGCTGGCGCTGTATTTTGCGATTACCAAGTGGAATGAAATTGAAATCAAGCAGTACGCTATTATTCTTGCATGTATGCTCGCCGGACTGCCGGTCGGTATGTATCTGTTCCGTACTTTCGACGTTGCAAATCTAAAAAAAGTTCTGGCAGTATTTATCTGTATTGTTTCCGTATGGCAGTTGATACAACTTTTTATTCACCACCCTCAAAAAAGAAACCGTGAGATAAAACAAAATTCTGGCGGAATGTTTTCCGCCAGATCACAACACCAGCAGAAGGTACGAACACCTGCCTTCGGTTATTACGTACTTCTTGTCGTCGGCGGAATAGTACATGGGATGTTTTCTTCTGGCGGTCCCTTAGCCGTTTTATATTCGAGTAAGATGATTCCTGACAAAGGCCATTTCCGTGCCACGATGTGCCTTCTGTGGTCAACACTGAATACGATCATCATCGCAGGATATATTGCAGACCATTCATTCACTCCGCAAAATATCAAAATTACGGCGGTCTTTGTACCTTTTCTCCTCATCGGAATTTATCTCGGTGAAAAAATTCACAAAAAGATAAACACAAGACTCTTTTCAATACTGATCTTTACCGTTCTTTTTTTTACTGGAATAGTTATGCTTTATAAATAACAGTTCATTTAGAAACGTATGCGGAGTTCCTCCTTGACAATTAAAAAAGCGACAAATAGAGTCATAATGACACATATGATAGCATCATTATGACTCTATTTGTTGCAATTCGCTACAAAAAAGCCAGCAGCAGAAAAAATTTGTTGTCCGGATCTCTTTATTGTACAGCCTATTTAAAATATACATATTGAGCTTATCTATTTTAATAGTCTGTAATCTGCTTTACCACAGTATTTATGGCACTATAACTATTTATATAGTAAATAATTATATTAAAAGTAGTACGAAAAATTTATCCATAAAAAATGGTAAATACATAAGTAGTAAAAGAAATCCAATCAGTTGTCTTGTGCAAAAAAATTGGCACGAAATATGCTAATACATTAAGTGTATATCGGATGAACGTATAGAGAATCACAAAGTTCAAAGTACGTTGAAAATCCGAAACGGATCTCAATAGAAATCCGTATTTATTGATAACAATAATTTACCACGGAGGTAGAAGTATGAACGAATTATCACTTTTTGATTCTTTAATGAACAGGGCACTCTCTGATGTATTACCGGATTACACGTATAACGGTTCGTATAATGTTCCGCGTGTGGATGTCAGGGAAAACAAAGACGGCTATACACTTGAAATGGATTTACCAGGACGAACTGAAAAAGATGTAAATCTTGAATTGGATCATAATGTCCTGACAATTTCTTCTAAAGTAGAAGAAAAGAAAGAAGAAAAATCCGACAAGAAAGCTGAAAAAGATGAAGGATCATGGCTTATTCGTGAACGCAGAATCAGTGAGTTCAGCAGACGGTTTACCCTTCCGGACGATGTAAATGGAGAAAAAGTAGCCGCCAGTTTCAAAAATGGCGTTCTGACCGTCAAGTTGCCACACAAAGCAATTGCAACTCCCAAACGCATTGCGATAGAAGCTGCCTAATTTACGTACCCGTATGATTCTCTTGTAGGAACAAAAAGGGCTGCCGGACTGGCAGCCTTTTTTGTTTCTACATAATACTTCTTGCAAATTTCACTGCTTCCATAGCGTCCTTCCCATAAAAATCCGCACCAATCATATCAGCATATTCTTTTGTCATAACTGCACCGCCGACACAAACTTTAGCCCATGGAGCTTTTTTCCGTAAAAGTTTTATTGTCTTTTCCATGGAAGGTACGGTCGTTGTCATAAGAGCGCTCAGGCCAACAAGAGGAACATGTTCCCGTATACACGTATCAACGATTAGTTCGGGACTGACATCCTTACCGAGATCAAGTACGGTAAAGTCATAATTCTCAAGAAGCACTTTCACTATATTTTTCCCAATATCATGTATATCGCCTTTTACCGTAGCAAGAACAATTTTGCCACGACTCTTTCCAGACCTTCCGGTCGCTGCAAGAGAATCCTTTATTACACTGAAAGCACTTTTAGCAGCCTCGGCACTCATTAAAAGCTGTGGAAGAAATATTTTTTTTGTTTCAAACTGTTTTCCAACACTGTCAAGTGCGGGAACAAGCTGTGTATTGATAATTTCGAGTGAATCAAGAGAATTCAGAAGTTCCTTAGCATAAAGAGCTGCATTTTCTTTCAGACCATGAATAACAGCATATTGCAGCGTCAGGGGATCATTTTCCACTGGAGTATCTTCACGCTGTGTTGCAGAGGAAACGGAAGGTTTTATATTCTGAATATCCTGCTGCATTGAAAAATTCCGGGTAAAATCTATATAATTCAAACATTGGGGATCTTTACCCCGCAGCAAACAAAAACCGTAAAAAGCCTTTTTCATCTCCTCTGACTTCGGATTTATGATGGCTGCACTTAATCCGCACTGCATGGCCATAGTAAAAAAAACACCGTTTGCAAGATCCCGTGACGGTAATCCGAACGATACATTTGACACGCCTAGAATCGTACTGCCTCCGAGCTCATGGACAGCCCTTACCGTCTCAAGTGTAACAGAAGGAGCTCCACTATCTGCACTGACCGCCATGGCAAGCGGATCTATAAGTATATTTTTTCTGTTTATTCCATAATCAGCAGCAGTTTGATAGATTTTCTTTACAATACTAATCCGTCCGTCAACTGAATCTGGAATTCCGTGTTCATCAAGCGTAAGCGCTACAACAACACCTCCATATTTTTTTACCAGCGGAAAGACAGCCTTCATGGACTCCTGTTTGCCATTCACCGAATTTATCAGCGCTTTTCCGTTATAACGACGCAGAGCTGCCTCCATAACGTCGGAGCTTGACGTGTCGATCTGCAGCGGCAGGTCCGTAATCCCCTGCAGTTCCGTTACGACTGAAATCATCATTTCTTTTTCATCTATCTCAGGGAGCCCGACATTGACGTCCAGAATGACGGCACCGCAGGATTCCTGATCTATGCCCTGCTGGATAATATACGGGATATTTCCGTCGCGAAGTGCCTGTTTGAACTTTTTCTTGCCGGTAGGATTTATTCGTTCTCCGATGAGCACCGGGACGGCATCCCCTCCTATTTTTACAGAATGTGTATACGAAGAAACGATTGTATCATTTTTCTGCTGAACGGGATCGACTTTATATTTCTGGCAGGCGTTAACTACCCGGCAAATAAACTCTGGATCAGTACCGCAGCAACCACCAACCAGACAGGCGCCGTCGGTTACAATCTTTTCCATTACCCTGGCAAATTCGAACGCATCCACATCGTAAATAGTTCTGCCGTTTTCACGCCGCGGTAGTCCTGCATTCGGATTCACAATAACAGGAATACTCGCAGCCGAAGTCAGACGGGAAACAAGCGGTTCCATCTGTATCGGTCCCAGTCCGCAATTCATACCAAAAGCGTCAACTCCGAGACTCTCAAGAATTGCAGTCATTGTTTCAGGATCTGCCCCGGTCAGTAACTGTCCGTTCTCGTCATATACTGTCGTACAGAAAATAGGAATATCGGAATAAAGCAATTCCAGATTCGGATCGCCCTTCTGCCGGGCAGCTTCTATAAATTCGTCCTTTATTTCTTTTGCAGCAAGAACAGCAGCTTTTGCTTCATAACAGTCATTCATTGTTTCAATAAGTACTGCGTCCACACCTTCCGCGACCCCCAAACGGATAGTTGTCTTAAAAAGTTCCACCGCCTTTTCAAAATCAAGATCACCCATCGGTTTTAAAAGTTTTCCTGAAGGGCCTATATCAAGGGCAACAAAATGAGGACGATTTCCCGGGTTCTGCCCCTGCGGAATCAAAGCCGCTTTTCGTCCCTCTGTCAGTTCAGACGGAGAGAGAGGATTTTCCTCAATACGCCGGCAAGCTTCCCGTGCATTCACGACAGCAGCCTTTACAACCGATGCAAGATCACCGGCGCTACCGGATTCTGGCAGCGAATCATTTGTTCCGAAATGATATTTTGTCGTATAAGCGCCGAAAGTGTTGGTTTTGACTATATTCGCTCCGGCCTTAAGATAGTTATAGTGAAGTTCTATAATTTTCTCAGGATGAAGAATATTCCATGTTTCAGGCAATTCTCCCGGTTTTAGACCGGAATTCTGCAAGACGGTTCCGGTCGCACCATCAAAAAAAAGAATCTGTCTGCCTAGAAGACTGCGTAACGTACGTTTCATAAGACCACCGTGTTTTGATTTATTTTATTGTATAGGGGAAACTATCTTTATTCAATAAATTTCAAACGTTCCCGGCGGGTCACCCGTAGATAAAATGCTGTGAAAAAAATCACAACCTTGAAAAACCGGTAAAAATGAGGTATCCTGATAGTGAGGGTGTTACATGAATAAGAAACTCGGCTTTTTGCAAACAGTTCTCTTTCTTTTGTATATCCTCACTTCCGGTATTGCTTCAGCACAACCTAAAGTAGAAAAAATTCTATTTCTGTCATCATACAATCTTGACTGGACATCGGTTCCTGATGAAATCAAAGGTTTCACGGAATCGGTAGATCCGCTTCTGGAAATAAATTATTTATTCATGAATACCCGGCATGTGACCTACGAGCAGGCTGAACAAACACTGCTTTATACTATCCGGCAAACTCCGGAATCTTACGCTTCGTATAAATGTATTGTAGCGGCAGACGACAATGCTCTTGATTTTGCACTCACGTATAAAAAAAAGCTTTTCGGGAACGCGCCTATTGTCTTCATGGCGGTCAACAACGAAGACAAGGCAAAAAAAGCTTCTTTGTTACCAGACGTAAGCGGTATAATTGAAAAAAATTATTATGCAGAAACTATTGCCGTCGCACGGAAACTCTATCCCGGAGCGACAGAACTGCTGGCAATTACGGATATGACAAATACTGCTGCCGGAAACCGGATGCAGCTTGAAAAAGAACTTGCAGACAGTCCGTTTCGGCTTTCTTATCTCAATACATCCGAACTTTCTGCAGCGGAAATAAAAAACAGGCTCTCCGTACTGGATACACATACTATCCTGCTGTTTCTGAATTTTCTCTATGACAAGGACGGCAATCAGTATACGCTTGAGCAGTCAGCCCGTTTTGTCTTCAGACATTCTTCGATACCAGCATTCAGGACAAAAATCGACGGAGGTTTAAAAAACGGTCTGCTCGGCGGAGAAATGATTAGTTCTGAAAATATGGGAGAACAGGCAGCACAGCTCGTCGGGCAGATCTTAAATGGGAAAAATTTAACGCAGGTGAATTCATATACCAGTCCCGGTATGCTGATTTTTAATCAGGAAGTGCTGGATAAATATAAAATACGGATACCGCACAACATTCTGCAGAAAGCAGAAATAATTAATCGACATCAAAAATTTCTTGAACCGTATTATCGTCAGCTGCTTATCGGTTCTGTGTCGGTAATTCTCATGCTCTTTCTTTTATTGGTCTATAAACTGCACACAGCAAATATATCACTCAAAAATTCAGAACGAAAAGCGCTCAAGGCAAAGGCAGAAGCTGAAAAAGCAAATGCCGTAAAAACCGATTTTCTTGCACGCATGAGTCATGACATGAGAACACCGCTCGGTGCGGTCATAGGACTTTCAGACTTCGGTATTGAAGAAAAAAGGAATCAAACGGATGTCGTTTATTTTCAGCAGATCAAGGACAGTTCTGTTTATCTGCTCAGCCTGTTAAACGATATACTTGATATGCAGAAAATAGAAAAAGGGCATATCGAGCTGACTCCTAAAATTGCAAAACCGGGACGAACGTGTGGTAAAATCGAACCTATTATACGCAGCCGTGCCGAAAAAAAACATATAACCCTGATTGTAGAACGACACTGTACAAGAGCCTGCGGTTATATAAAGGTAGATGAGGAACGGGTACAACAGATTCTCATAAACATACTGAATAATGCTGTAAAATATACCCCTGAAGGAGGAACCGTTACCTGGAAGAATGAATTTTCGTACGATGAAAAAGGAAGAATGATGGTGACCCACATCATCAGCGATAACGGTGTCGGCATGAGCAAGGAATATCAGAAACATATGTTCGAGCCGTTCTCACGGGAACACAATGCTCTTTCACAAAGTGAAGGGAGTACAGGACTCGGACTTGCAATTGTCTATAACCTTGTATTGAATATGGGAGGCACTATAAGTTGTAAATCTGAACTGGGAAAAGGAACAACAATAACTGTCACCATTCCGCATGAAATCCCGACAGAGGCTGAAATAGCAGAATACAGTAAAACTCTGCAGGAAAAAATAGAAACAAAAAATCTACAGGGGCT
>JALCCK010000010.1 GCA_022640795.1 Treponema sp. | reverse complement strand
CCATATGCAGTCAAAGTCGTATCAGTTCCAAAAGTCACATCGCCCGTATATGTCTGCGTGCCAGTCGTCGTGACCGATCCGCCGTCAAGAGCAATCGATGTGGTTCCCGTAATGTCAGTTGAGGCGGCATAAATAGTACCACTAAACGTAACCGTTGCGCCGGATGCCGAAAAATCACCAATATAAGCAGACGATATTCCTATATCTTTTGATGCCGTAACATCGCCGGTTCCGGCAGTAAGGGTTAGTTGATTCCCGGATCCGGTCACAACACCTTCAAGAGAAATAGTTCCTGCATCAGTTCCGGTAGTAAGTACGGTAGCCCCAGTCAAAACGATACCTTTATCGGATGCCCCCAGCGTTATATCTTTCCCGGTCGCGGTAAGCGTTCCAGTTATATCCGTCTGCCCCGCAGTATGCGTTACGCCGCCGGCAAAGATACCGCCAGCTCCGAAGGCGACTGTACCTGTTGTCGTAAGATCGGTCAGGCTCGTATCAGTTACGGTTATCAATCTGTCAAAAGTACAGCTGCCACCGGTTACGGATAAAGCTGCCGTCGTCAACGCATTCGTTGCAACAGTTAGTGTACCGCCCGTTTTACTCACTGTTATCGACGGGTATGTTAATGAAGCGTTCGGCGTAAAAGACTGATTTTCGTCACCGGTAAAAGTAAACGATGTATCTGTAATGGAAGTTGCAGACGACGTATCCACATTCACATCGTTTGCAGTCAGCATATAATTACCGGAAACAGATCCCTTCAAAGCAAGCGTATTAACTGTTCCTGATGTCTCTTGATCAAGCGTTACATCGACAGCATCAAGAGACAGGTCGTTTTTCACCGTAATATCACCGCCGGAAGTCCATGGAGATGAAGAAATAGTCAGATCGTAATATCCGTCAAGAGCAGGAAGTGTTCCTCCTCCGGAATATGAATAAATAAACTTCCCCGTCGTCGAATCAGACTTGTTAATGGAACCGGTATCATCTATTTCAACTGTTCCGCTATTTGAAAGCACTCCGCTGTTTGTAGTATCTATCGAAACAGACTGACTTCCCAACTGTAAAACACATCCGCTGTCCACTGTCAAATTATGGTAAGAATCGGTCGTCGTCCCCGTGTCATGCCATACAGGAGCAGCATTGCCTGTAGCCGTATATTCAACCGTACTCGCAGTGCCGTTCACCGGTGTATTAGTAAACGTCAATGTCTGTGTACCTGCCAGTTTCACCGTGCCGTTATTGGTAATATCAGTTGCAGTCACATTCTGGCCGGCAAAATCTACTGTCTGGGAACCATCAACCGTTATTTTCTTCATTGCCGTTATTGGAGCGGCAAGAGTCAGTACTGTTGAAGAAGAATCTGAAATCGTAATTGTTACCGAACTATTATCCTTCGACGGAACTATAGAAGGAGTTGAACCAGATGCCGAACCGATTTTCCAGTTTGACGTCGTATCCCATGAAGCATCCGTTCCACCTGTCCAATAATAATCTGCGTTGAACCAGTTCACGGTTGTCCCCGGAACACCTTCGGCTGAATTCGTTACTGCTGAAATGATAACGTCAGTCGCTTCCGCATACGATACCGTTGCATAACTGACGTCGACCTGATCGGGATTTGCCGTTACCGCAAGTATCCATTTGCTGGTATTGCTGGATGTAAGCGTTATTTCCGTTCCTGCAGCCTGTCCATTTATAGTAAATTTTCCGCCGGAAGCAATCGTCTGCGTGTCCCCACCTTCAAACGTAAGCGTTTTACCTGCCGTCGTACACGTAAAGTTATAGAACGTATTGTCACCGGTAATCGACGAAAGAACAGAATTATCTGTAAATAGTACGGTTCCTGTTCCGCAGGCAAATCCGTCAGTTCCGCTGTTTCCGTCATTATTATTTGTCCAGCTGCCGGAAAGTGTTATCGTATTACTATTGCTGGCAAGTTTCCCGTCGTTATCCGAATCACTGTCAATTGTGACGCTTACTGCCGATGTCGCGCCGCCTAAAGTCAAAGTCCCGTCGACTATTGTAATATCGCCGGAACAGGTAAGCGAGCCGGAAAAAGTCGTATTACCCGAAGTCTGTGTAAAATCGGAACAGCTCAAAGCACCGGAAGACACCCCTGCAGAGTTATCGATTACGACTCCGGCAAACGTATTCGATCCCGGCGTAAAGGTCTGTGCATCAGTTCCGTTAAAGCGGACAATATCACCGTTGGCAGTAAATCCGCCATCCCTGAACGCAACTGAGGAAGCCTTGAAATCAAGATACGGATTACTTGTCGTGTTCCCGACCAGCGTTCCCGATGTACTGTCGGAATAAGTTCCGTCAAATTCGACACCGGTACTCCCGGTTCCCGCATCCGGTACGTTTATTGTACCGTTATTTGTCACGTCACCGGAAAAAGTAATCTTACCGGTACTGCCGGTTATTGTTCCACCGTTTGTGACTTTCCCGCCGAATGTCATCGTTCCTGTTGTTGCTGACAGAGTTGCCGACGAAGCAATCGTTGTCTCTCCGGTACCGGTTGTTTCCAGTGTATAGGTAGTGCACGATACATTGTCGTCAAACTCCAGCCCGTACGCAGAAGTCCCCGTCACAAATGAAACATCGGCAGTAAGTGAAACAGCACTTTTAAATGTAAGCGCGCCATTCAACGTAACGTTTTTTCCAAGTGAAATAGTACTGTCTGTTGCAGTAATACTTCCCGCCCCTGATACTGCCGTCAAAACGGCGGGGAATGAAATTCCACCGCTTCCGACAGTAAAAGAATCGCCGGAACTGTTGCCGAAATCGATTGTTCCTCCAGTAAATGAACACGTACCGGCAGAGGCGCTGCCTCCGTTCATCGTAAGAGAACCGGACGAAACGGAAAGTGCTCCGGTAACGGAAAGATTTCCATTCGTCTGAAGTGTCCCGACTGAAACTGAAAGGTCTTCTCCTGCAGTCAGCGTAGATGCACACGTCAGCTGACCGCCTGAAACAGCAATACTGTTTGCGGCAGTGAGTGCGGCCGCATCCGTCCACGTACCGCCGGAAACTTCAAGATTATAATAACTAAGCGCAGGAATCGTAGTAGTCTCCGCCGTCGTTGAAGAATATTTTACAAGTCCGCTGTCCGTGTCGGCCGCACTGGTTGAAAAATCAAATACTCCCGTACCGTTTATTTCAACAGTACCTTCATTAGAGAGCGTTCCGTCAACGGTAATCGACAGAGAGTTGAGTTGTACGACAGTATCGGTATCCGTAACCGTCAGATTATAGTAATCGGTAGCAGCGGGCGCGCCTGTCCCGGACACAGCCGCGCACACTCCCCCTCCGTAATATTCAATGGTATTTGCGGAACCATACGATGCTGTCCCCGATGTAAGGGTTATCGTGTTCGCCGTGCCGCTGAACCGCAGCGTCCCGTTATTCGTAAACCCCGAAGCTGCCGTTATATCCTGACCGGCGCAATCCAGCATTCCATCTACAGTAAGTGATCCGATGCTTATGCCCGCTGTTAATTTCGGATAATTTGTACATCCCGCAGGAATGGTAATATCAGCAGTGGGTTCATTTGTAGCCGGTGCACTCCCCGTATCCCAGTTCGCTGCAGTCGTCCAGCTGGAATCAGTCCCGTTTCCTGTCCATATATAATCAGTCCCCCATGCCGCGGCACTCATTCCCGCAAGCACGACCGCACACAAAGCAGCGCGCAGCGGCCTTCTGCCCGGCAAAGACAAAGCATGGTGCAGACTATAAAAAATGCGGAAAAACAAGTTATGCGGGAACGCAGTTTTCGTCATCAGTAGGATTCCTCCGAAAAAACCGGTGCTGGAGAAACAGCGGCCGACAGCCGGCAGCTGTTTTATAGTAAAAATCTCCAGTTGTAAGTATACCCTATTTTCGGCAGAAATACAGCGGCACACAACAAAAACACCGGACTCCAGCATGAAAATTATTTATGACAAAACGGAGACCTGCCGTTATGGCTGCCGCAGCGCATGACAGTACTGGTTTTAAAGTCTTTGTAATACTATCGTAAAGATCTGCATGTACCAGTTTGAGAATCTTCATAGTACTTCCAGTAAACCGTTCCAAGTCTATCAGGAGACTCACGGTAGTACTGTCGTGAGAGTCACGGAAGCTTACGAAGACTTTCGCGGTAATACTGCCGCGGGAATCACGGCACTATACGACCGGTTTCAAATAAGTCTTGTTTTGTTCCCGCGGCAGACTGCGGATGGTTTGAAACAGGCTTTCGGATGGTTTGAAGCAAGTACTGTAAGAGAGTTACCGTTTTATCCGGAATCTAAAAAAACAGCGTTGACGACAAGGAAAGCGGCGCGTTCACCATATTCGCTACAGAAATATTCTCTGAAGAATAGGTGTTGTTACTGCCGGTCAATTCCGGAATACGGATGAAATTTGAAGCCATCTGAATACTACAGTGTTTGTTTACATTCATGCAGAAGCCCGCGCCTGCGCCCAGTTCGGGGACCCAGCCTGAATTATTGTTTCCTCCGGGCCATCCGGTTCCCTGATGATCGAAATTTGCATAATATAAACCGACAAGGAATGATACCGCATATTCGACTTTTTCTCCGGGATTGACAAGAAATGAAAACGGCAGCCGGGCATGGAATTCCATATTACCTTTATCCGGAATAACATTGTACAATCGAACAGAAGGATTCACCGCATTATAGTCAACAAATACATCCGGACGTATGCCGACCCGAAGATTACTCCCCAAAAACCACGTTTTTCCGTACCAGTTTTCCAGTTTCTGATACACCGGTATGCTTGAAACATCAGTTCTGTTATGAGTCCCTTTAAGCGTCGGCATTACTTGATAAATAATACCGCATCCGTCGCCGGCATTTGTACCATAATCGACGTGAAAGGTCATCCGCGGCTGAAACAGATCCATTATGTTTGCTATACAATATCTGAATCCCATGTCAACTTCAAAAGAAGAACGAAGCCGTTTCCCCTGTTCTGCCGGAAATATTTTACTGACCGCCAGCGAAGGCATTGCCGTTCCCTTGCCATCCGAATAACAGAAATCATAGTATTTTATCCGGAATCCCAGACCGCTCCGAAATCCCAGAAGAAGCGCGACTTCTTCATCCGTCATATTATCCGGCCACGCCTTGTAATTTGTAATCTTTTCGGAATAACGGAAAGCACCGTATAACGGACCGAAGATTCCTGAAACGCAGGCATTCAGCTGATTGTCATTTATCCCCGTATGCAGAGCCCCTGCAACGCCGGTCACTTCCGTCCAGTACAGGAGATTCAGACCGTAATCATACGGAACGCTGAAAACTCCGAAAGAGGCCGTACGAACAGCACTTTCAACAGGTGTATGAAACTGTGCCTGCGCAAAAAGAGTCTCTATTCCGTTGACAAACAGAATCCAGAAAACAACATAGCATTCCTTTTCCACTTTTTTTTTCATAACTGATAACGCTATTTTTATAACCACGCTGTTAGCAGTTTGTTACACAAAATCATGGTATCGGAAAAGTAAATGGTCAAAAAAAAATCAGTCTTGCTTCATTGAATCAATTCTTCTTGGGATTCCGTTTCCACCCATATACATTTCCGCAAATAACAGCGGCCAATGGACTGCACTGAACTACGTTTTTCACCGGCAACAACAAAAATCTCACAGTTTTTATTGTTCCGCAGGATTTGTAGCAAACAGGCGGAGGTAAAGATCATTTTTTCTTTATATGAAGATGAAAAATAGAATCTTCTTATATTATTATAGAAAGGAAGTATGATATTATTGATTTGATTGACGGCATCCATATTAATTCATGACAGGGTACTGCGATGAGCTTAATCATATTTCATTTCAAAGAACGATCCTAACTAACATCGTTAACAAAAAAGGGTCTTTTCGGTTATTTCTTCTTTCTAAAATATGCCGTCCCCGGTCCGGCGCCGGTTTTACCTATTACGTCCGCATCAAGCAGCGACTTGAGTGCCCGTTCAACGGTCGTCGTACTGATGTCCGGGCATAATTCAATCAGCTGCCGCTTACTGAACGTTCCGCTGCGGCTTTCAAACAGATGACGGATCCGGTCCTCTTTCGACACTTTACGGATCAGGCGGAAATCCGCAACGCGGTTCTCGAATTCGCGGTATGCTTTGAGAAAAATACCCATATAATAACGGATAAACGACAGATAATCGTTTTTGCCTTCATACCATCCCTTAGAACATGACTTAAGCGTTTCGTAGTATGTTTTCTTGTCTTGTTCAATGAGCATTTCAAGACTGATGTATTTTCCAACAATATAATCGGACTGATACAGCAGCAGAAGCGTAAGCAGCCGGCTCATACGTCCGTTCCCGTCGTCGAACGGATGAATGCACAGAAAGTCGAGGATAAAGCAGGGAATAAGTACAAGCTGATCATATACCCGGGCGGAAAGAGATTCGTTTCATGCGTTGCAAAGCGAGACAACAGCATCAGACGTTTCAAATGCACTGAGAGGTATGAATCGTATACGGCTCATACCGCCGCTGTCCGTTTCCATTTCTACGTTGTCGGACATCTTGAATTTTCCACCGAACCGTTGGCCGGTATACGCATATAAATCACGGTACAGCTGCAAAACGACATTACGTGAAACCGCTATATGATCATAACTTTGATGGATGGTATTCAGTACGTCGCGGTAGCCTGAAATTTCCTGTTCACTGCGGTTCTTCGGTTCCGTTTTCCGACGCACGAGATCTGCGATACGTTTGTCCGGTGCATGATACAGTAGCTTTGTGCAGATCAGCAGGAAATTTACAACAGCGGTTCATACGTTGTTATGTATCAGTAGTTTCAGTACCACCCGGAAAGTCACTTCGGACTTTATCGCCGCCAGCACGGAAAACATAACGCTCTACGACATCTATCGGGCAACAGAAACGGACCATAAACCGTTATTCGGGTTTCACAACAATCCGAGCGTCCAGTGCCCGGTCGGCAGAAATATACATGCAGTGCCCGATCAGCGGCTTGCGGTCGCACAGAAGGCCTTTGAAGATAATCTGCGAGGCGTAAAACTTTCCGATCTGTTGAACGATCTGCAGCATATACTGGATCAGCCAAAATAGGAATTATGGAAAACAGTCTGTTCCGCCGGAATGTATATATTTTATCTGTGCCGCGGAAGAAGGCAGCTTTTCCCTGCCGGTGGTTTCGTATAGAATACGGACATGGATTTTTCTGTTGTAACCATTTCAGGTATGCTGATTGCGGCAGCCGCCGGTTTTGTCCAGGGGCTTACAGGGTTCGGTTTTGCACTGCTGGCTATGCCGGTACTGGCCCGGCTTATTCCGGTCAAGCAGGCGGTACCGGTTATCGTACTTCTGAGTCTGGCGGCAAACGTCGTTGTTTTCATCAGCTGCCGGAAATCTGCGTCTTTCAAGGCTATCTGGCGGCTGGCGGTTTCCGCGCTGATTGCCGTACCGCCCGGAACGTTCGTGCTGGTGTATGTCGCACCTGAATACATAAAACTGGCTGCGGGCATCGTGGTTACCGCAGCAGCGATCCTCATGCTGACGGGAAAAACGTTTCCGGTCCGTAACGAAAAAACTGCCTGTTTTCCCGTCGGTTTCGTCAGCGGGTTTTTAAACGGCAGCATCTCGATGAGCGGACCGCCGGTCGCGCTTTTCCTGTCCAATCAGAATTCCGACAGAAACAGCTTCCGCGCAAATATGGTGCTGTACGGCATATTCCTCAATATTGTGACCGTCGGCTCATTTACGGCGGGGAACCTTTTGACAAAACCGGTACTGACTGCCGCGGTACTGCTGCTGCCCTTTATGGCGGCCGGGGCCGGTATCGGTATGCTGGCTGCCGGAAAACTGAATAATGCAGTCTTCAAAAGAATAGCGCTAGCCCTTATCATCGTGTCGGGAAGTTCGACAGCATTTTCCGCACTGCTTACGATTCTTCAGTAGGAGAATCTGTTCCGTCCTGCTGTTTTATCCACCGGCGGCTTACAGCGATGCAGATCAGAACGAAAAGCAGTACGCCGGCTCCGATGCCTGCAAGCTCGTACCAGGGAAGTCTGCCGATGCCGCCGCCGAAGAATGTCGAAACGACAAGCGCAGGAAGTTTTCCCAGATGTGAGGCAATAATATACGGAAGATAGGCCATCTCTGTTATTCCGCAGATATAGCCGAGCAGATCTTTCGGCATACCGGGAATAAGATACAGCAGAAAAACGAGCTGGACTGCACGGCCGGTGTAATCGGAGCGGTTTTCGAACGCCTTTATTTTTTCCACAATCCAGCCCTGATGACTGAGCGCATAGTGTTCGACCCGGTGACGGAACAGGAACCGGGCTGCAAAAAAATTAATGGTTCCGCCGATAATACTTCCCGCAAGACAGTAGACGGTTCCCCGGAAAGCACCGAACACATAGCCTGCCGCGATCTGAAAAACTTCGCCCGGAATGATAAAAACGACGACCTGCAGAACCTGCAGACCAATGAAAACAAGTTCGCTGTAGGGATTACATGCTTCGATAAAAGCCCTGAACTTCCGGGGGTCACGCAGCAACCCGGTCCGGCCGTGAAAAATTGCAAAACCGGCGGCACAGAGCAGCAGAAAAAAAAGTATGACAATACCGGCGGATGCGTTGCGCCGGAAAAACTGCCGCAGTTTCATTGTACAAAATCTCCCGGATTCACTGCGGAAGCAAAAAAGGTTTTCATTCTGCCCTTGCCTTTCACGTCCAGTTCGACCGGTTCTCCGTAGTATAACACTGATTCCGTAAGTCTTCTCGTGACGTCTGTTACGTGTATCGTACCGGGTCTGCCGAGCTGCTGCATTCTGCAGGCGACGTTTACGGTATTACCCCAGACATCATAAATGAACTTCGTTTTTCCGATAACACCGGCGACAACATCACCGGAATTTATTCCGATCCGCATACTGAATTTTATGTTCGATTCTTCATTGAATGCGTTTATATCATCGAACAGGCCGAGTGCGAACCTGGCAAGCCGGACCGCGTGACCGGTATCTGTATTCGGCAGACCGCAGACGGCCATATATGCATCGCCGATTGTTTTTATCTTTTCAATTCCTTCCCGCTGTGCACGTAAGTCGAATTTCGTGAACAGTCTGTTTAACGCACGGACGATTTCTTCCGCAGTCCAGTCTGTGGTTATTCTGGTAAATTCGACGATATCTGCAAACAGGACGGAAACATGGGTAAAATGTTTTGCTATTATCCGGTTGCCGTCTGCTTTGAGTTCTTCGGCAATGGGTTCGGGAAGAATATTCAGGAGCAGCCGTTCCGATTTTTCCTTTTCAACCGCAAGATCGTGTGTCTTGATTCGTACCTCGGTTTCAAGACGCAGCTGATACTGCCGCATACGGTAAAGCCGGTATTGTATAAAAGCGATCACAATAGAAAAAATCAGGATTCCTGAAAAAAACCAGAAGAGCGGCAGCTGATAAAAATATGCTTTCTGTGTCAGCTGAAGTTCCGCAGGTTTTTTCGATACAATTCCGTCGTTATTTTCAGCCGTAACATGAAAAGTATAGTCGCCGGGTTTAAGGTTTGTATAGGAAACCTGCCGGGAACTGTTCCATTCGGGTATTTCGCTGTCGAATCCATCAAGATAGCCGTGATATGATATAAGTTCCGGAGAAATAAAACTCAACCCGGTATAGTCGATGGTTATCCGTTTTGTTCCGGCGGGAACGATTACCGGATCACCATAACAGACGGTCTTTTTTCCGTCCAGCGTTACGGATTTTATCTGAACAAGGGGAGCGGTCATATTGGAGTTTTTTTTGAGCGGATTATAGACGGCAAATCCGTCGATGAGTGTAAACCATATCCGTCCGAGCGAATCTTTCATGCTTAAGGATGTCGAAGTAACGCCTTCGCTCCGCAGTCCGTCGTTCTGTGTGTAAAATTTCGGATTAAGTTGTACCGCTTTTCCGTCGGCGAGCGCATTCATGTCAGCAGATTTTACCGCTGAAACACCTTTATTACTCGTCATCCACATATTCCCCGAATAATCAAAAAGGACCTGAAATACGGCGTCCTGCCCCAGCCCGTTTGCTGTGTTATAGGTAAAGAAACGACCGTTTTTATAACAGGTAAGTCCGCTCCCGGTGCATATCCAGAGAGAACCTTCAGGCCCTTTCAGGATTTTAAAGATAACGTCGCCGGCCAGACCGTTGTCCGAATTCAGGATACGTTCTATTTTATTGTCGCTGTTCAGGACTGCAATTCCGCCGCTGTCGGTTCCGACCCACAGCGACCCGTCGTCATTCTGGAAGAGGCACATGATATAATCTTTCGGAAGACCGTCTTCAGTCGTCAGATTCGTAATGGTACCGGACGTCCGGTTTATAATTGAAAGGCCTGTCGTTGTTCCGACATAGAGGTCTCCGTTTTCCGCTTCAAGTGCAACCCGGACCTTGTTTCCGGACAGGCCGTCGGTCTCAGTCCAGGACGTTATCTGCATATCGGGAGTCATGAGCAGCTGGCCGAGCTTTGCATAAGTGCTGACCAGCAGCGTTCCGTCCCGGGTAAATCCGACATCGCGGATTCTGACATTCTTACAGTACTGAGTGGCGGAATTTTCTTCATAGACAAAATTACTGAAACAGTAGAGCCCGTCGTCACCTCCCAGCCAGACACGGCCGTCTGGACCTTCGGCAATCGCATTTATCGTTGTCGGGAGCGTGATAGTCTTAAACCGTCCTATACGCATTTTCTGGACGCCGCCCCGGTCAGTAACGAACCACATGTTGCCTTCCCGGTCCTGCATGATATCATTTACGTTGTTGTCGGCGAGTCCGTCGGCTTCGGTATAATAAAAAAGACGGCCGTCGGAAAGAATCGCAATCCCGCCATCCGTACCGAACCAGATTTTTCCGTCCTTATCGGCAAAAATGGTCTGAACAGCCGCGCTTTTACTTTTCGGGAATGATACGGTATAGACAACATTTCCGTCCGGGCAGACTTTTATGATTTTTCCCGTTTGTGTTCCGAAAAAAAAGCCACCGTCGGAATCCTGCGAAACTGCCGTCACAACGTAATTTTCACCCGGCAGTATTCCTGTATACCGCGAAAATCCCCGGTGTGCGGCCAGACAGTAGATACCGCCGGGAGCAGGAGTCGTAATCCATATACGGCCGGCCGTATCACAGTACAGCGAAAGAATGAGCGAGCTGCGGTCAGGGTTTGAAGGATCTTCCCACCGGGGATGCCCGATTTTATTTTCCGGCGTAATGTACACAACGCCGGAAGAAGTCGCAACCCATATATTGTGATCGGGATCTTCTGCAAAACTCCGTATGGAATCGTTCGGCAGACCGTCCTGCGTAGAGAACGCAGTTACGTTTTTTTTCTCTATACAAAAAACACCTTCGTCATTCGACCCCACCCACAATCTGTTTCCGGAATCCTGAAAAACCGTCCGGGCCGCAATAAACCCCAGTTTACTGTTCGTGTTTCTGTTGGAAATTTCAAAATCGATTCCGTCAAACCGGATAAGACCTTCGTAGGACCCCATATAAATATACCCGTCCGACGTCTGAACGATATCAGTAACGGTATTTCCGGGCAGGCCGTCAGATGTCGACCATATGCGGCTGACATAATCGGACAGAAAGAACGCTTCAGGCTTTCCGACAGAATCCGCTCCGGCCGGAGCCGGTATAAAAGCGGCGGCGGATAAAATTGCAGCAAAGATTATGAACTGGTTTGTTTTCATGGCACATTACATCCTTCCCCGGGGTTTCTGTCAGTATACACCATACTGCCGGTTTTTATAACTGCTTATGCTCATATTTATTTTTTTGTCAACCCTAAAATTTAATAGTTTTTTGTTACAAATTTAACATACGTCCTATTGCGCAAAATAACATTATTTTTTATTATTTAGCCTAATCAGATATAGTTAGTTTTTGTTTACTCGCAGGTATGTAAAAACTGACAGAAAATCAAAAGGAGCAATCTATGAAAAAAATTGCAAACTTGTAGCCTGCACTCTCTTTGCGTGTGCTATGCTGGGCTCTTCTGTTTTTGCAGAAGAGGGTTTCAAATTAAGCGGATATATCCAGGCAGGTCTTTCAACCGACGTAACAGGTGACGACAAGACTGCTACCACATCAACCTGGTTTGATGGCGATTATTTCGGAGGATCCAGCCGTATCCGGATCAACATGGACTGGACAAGTGCTGACGGTACGTCAGGCGCATCCTTCAGATTACAGACAAGCGGACCTATTGAAACATGGTCTGTCGACAGCATCGCTTACGCGTTCGGCTATACGTCCCTCTTCAATAACATGGTAACGATTGCTGCAGGTAAACTGCACGATAACTGGGCAGGATACAGCTACGGCTGGAACGGATGGTCTGCAATCGATGGAAAAAGCGGCGCGGCTGTCATTCTTTCACCGGTTGAAGGGCTGAACCTGGTTGCCGCTGGTGTTATTGACTATGAAACTTCATTAACCGAGACGGTAGACGGGAAAACCACTGATACCTATACCTATGATACGAAGAAGGATCTCGCAGTATTCGAAGCGCAGTACAGCTACGGTCCGCTCGTCATAAACGGCGGTTACGCACTTTCAGAAACAGGTTATGCAACTGTCCAGTACAGCACAGACACGCTTACCGCCAGTGCTGACTACTACTATGACTGGGCAAAAGACGGCATGGACAACACCATCTCAGAATGGGTTGAATACACCGGCGTCGACAAAATGACACTCGGAGCCGTCGTCTATGAATACATGGATGACGATGCTGCAAAAATGCAGCTGGACATCACTCCTGCTGTCAAATACCAAGTTACCGACCTTGCAGCCGCTTCTCTTGAAGGAACCTATCATCTGGACCTCGACGAAAGCGACAACAACACGATCTCCGTAACGCCTGCTGTCGTTCTGACTGCAAACGATACGACCGAAGCGGAAATATGGGGAACATACGGGTATGATAACGGCAGCGACGACAGTACCTTCAAAGTTGGTGCTGGTGTTAAAAAATCATTCTAACCGGACTATGTTTCAGGTTGAATCCTGACCGTTAACCGAAGCCCGCCGGCGAAATACTGCCGGCGGGCTTTTTTTGTTTAAATATGTGCCAGCATAGTACCGGCAGGTTACAGCGAAACCGGACGGACCGGTATACATACTAAAAAAGTGGAAAATATTTCACAATTGCAGTATACTATAGTTAGCAATTACTAACGAAGAAAATAAATGGAGGTGTATCATGGATTATCTTGAAATTGAATCAGTCACGGGACGGCAGATTATAGACTCCCGCGGAAATCCGACCGTCGAGGCGGAAGTCACGCTCTCCGACGGAACGGAGGGACGGGGCGCAGCTCCGTCGGGTGCTTCGACCGGTGAATTTGAGGCGCTGGAACTGCGGGACGGTGATAAAAAAAGATTCGGCGGTAAAGGTGTTACAAAAGCGGTTGAAAACGTGAACACCATCATTGCGGAAACGCTGACCGGTGCAAATCCGCTCGACCTGTACGAAACGGATCGTCTGATGATTGAAGCCGACGGGACAAAGGATAAATCGAAACTTGGTGCAAACGCCATGCTGGCAGTGTCCATTGCGACAGCCCGGGCCGGTGCAACGGCGCTCGGTATTCCGCTGTATAAATATCTGGGCGGGATCAATGCGAACACCCTGCCGCTGCCGATGATGAATATTCTGAACGGCGGCGTTCATGCGTCAAATTCTGTCGATTCGCAGGAATTCATGATCATGCCGGCAGGAGCACCGTCTTTCAGCGAAGGACTCAGATGGAGTACGGAAGTCTATCATACACTGGCTGCACTGCTTAAATCGAAAGGACTTGCCGCATCGGTCGGAGATGAAGGCGGATATGCACCGGATCTCGCAAACGACGAAGAAGCGCTGGAGCTTATACTGACGGCCGTAAAACAGGCCGGATACGAACCGGGAAAAGATTTTGTTCTGGGGATGGACCCTGCTTCATCCGAATGGAAGGGCAGCAGAACCGGAGAGTACAAATTACCGAAAAGCGGAAAAATCTACACATCGGCAGAACTGGTTGCACACTGGAAATCCCTGATAGAAAAATACCCCATCTATTCCCTTGAAGACGGACTCGACGAGGAAGACTGGGAAGGCTGGAAACTGCTCAGAAAAGAGCTCGGCGATAAAGTCCAGCTTGTCGGCGACGATCTTTTCGTAACGAACACGACACGACTTGCAAAGGGTATTGAACTCGACTGCGCGAATTCCATACTGATAAAACTGAACCAGATCGGTACCATATCGGAAACACTGGATGCCATCAAAATGGCCCATAAAGCAGGATTTACGACGGTTGTTTCGCATCGATCCGGAGAAACGGAAGATACGACCATTGCTGATCTTGCCGTAGCGGTCAACGCAGGACAGATAAAAACGGGAGCTCCGGGACGTTCGGAACGCGTAGCAAAATACAACCAGTTGCTCCGCATAGAAGAGGACCTCGGCAGAAGCGCCGTATTCCCCGGTGTAAAAGCTTTTAACCAGAAGCACTAGCAAACAGCCCTGCATACAAAAAGTATGCGGGGTATTATTTTAACTGAGAAGTTTATCGAGCGACTGCCCGCTCTTTTTCAGCATATCGGCCATAGCGTTCGTATCACGCAGAAGTTCGCTCACGGAAATAAGTGAAGTCATGGCGATAGAAAGCGCAGCGCTTTCTTCTTTTGCCGCAGTTACTATTTCGGCTATTTCTCCGGCCGATTTTTCAGCGGTAGCAGAATTCTGATTGAATACCGTCCGCATCTGTTCAAGTACGGCAGTAAAATTTTTCATAATAGTCATAAACCCGGTCATATCTTCATTCATGGATTTCAGGACTTTCAAAAACTCTTTTATTGCCTGCGTTATCTTGTCGGCGAACGTATTCGTCTTGTTGGAAAAATTCCGGACTTCACCGGCAACGATGCGGAATCCTTCACCGGCCTTTCCGGCCCGGGCAGCCTCTATAGAAGCATTTATGGACAAAACATTCGTAAGTTCCGCCATATCCTGAATTTCACCGGAAAGTTTGCCAATTTCCTTAAGACTTGACTCTAACGAAAGGAACCCGTTCTGCAAATTCTGTGCTTTTTCTTTTGTCTGTTCAAGGCCTTTCGACGACTCTTTTATGATTGCACCCATGCTCGTATTTTCACTGAGCATCGTTTTCATGGAAGCATCAATATGTTCCGTATTGTTTGAAGTTGATTTCGAAGTAGCCGTTATTTCTTCTACTGCCGCAAGGATTTCCTGCATCTCTGCAGAAATATTCTGCATGTTTTTCATGATAATGCCCATGGAATCACTGTTTATCTTTCCGAGGACAATACCCTTATTGTATTCCAGTGTGAATTTGTCGATAACGGAGCGGAGCGCCTGATCAGTCATATCTTTTCCCTGTAGTAATTAGTAAATGGAATCCAGCAAATCGGTACCGCAGCGTAAATTTTCAAGCCAGTCAAGAAACTGCTTTATCTGCTCACCGCGGTAAAGCCGTCCGTGCTGCGGAGCGAGTATTGAAATGTCCAGCGGCCGTATATTCTGGACCCACCGCTGACACACCTTTTGTGCATTCATGTATCGCTTGTGAAAGCCTTCCAGAGCCGGAATATGCTGCTGGAAATCCTCCACAAAAAGAGAATTCCCGTCATAGGCAATATCGGCGGTACCGATGTCGCCGGTAAACAGAATTTTCGATTCACGATCATAAAAAGCATAACAGCCGACAGAATGCATAAAATGTGACGGCAGCAATTTAAAGGTAAACGCGCCTGCAGTAATCTCACGCTGCTGGTCCGCCAGCGGGACGATACGGCTTGTATCGACAATGCCGAAATGCGGCAGAAAACGCAGCCACAGATTTGAAATATAAATTTTAGCGGGTGTCACTCCCATCCACAAAGCGATACCTGAAGAAACGTCAGGATCCTGATGGGAAAAGAAAATACCTTCTATGTTATCAAGCGGAAGGAACTGACTGACTGCCGAAACGACACGTGAAAAAAGGTGCAGCCCGCCCGGATCTACAAGAAATCCCTTATTATCCTGAATAATCAGATACTGATTCGTACGGATAATGTCTTTTTCCGCAGAGCTTTCAGCTCCGATCCATATAAATTTACGTCGCTCAGATTCAAAGAGCACTTGAATACTCGTTTTATCCATATATCCCCCGGCAGTATTTTTATCAGTATAATAGCAATAATCGGAATATACAAGATAAAAGATTGTCCGAAGTGTCAGGTAAAAAATCAAAAAAAAAGCAACCTTTTAGCGTTTTTCAGCCATCTTGTAATACGGACAGCTTGCGCTACACTTACTAGATATATATAAAAATCAGGTCACGGGAGAAAAATCCATATGAGAAGCAACACCGATTTCCATAAAAAAACTATTCCCATTTTTATTCTGGGCATTCTGCTGATGTACTTCTATTCCGGACTCCAAACCGATCATCTGAACGTTCTGACGCCCTATTACAGAAAACTCGGCTGGATGACAACGACGATTACGAATCCCGTGACATGGGCCGGATTTGTCATAATTCCGGCAACACTGTTAGTCGGAACACTTCTGATAAAATTCGGAATTCCGCAGGTACTTGTTACGTCAATGATAATTGTCGGCTGTTCCGTTCTGGGACTGTCCTGTGCCGGACAGAATCTGATTCTCTACAGTATTTCATTATTCTGTATACGTCTTTTCATTCTTCCCATGCAAATGGGAACCTTTATGCTGTGTACCAACTGGTTCGTAAAAAAACGCGGGAAAGCTTTAGGTATTGTAACGACGGGCAGCCCGCTCTGTACCGCAACGTTCATCTACCTGCTTTCCAGAGGGACAGCCGGAATCGGGTTCCATCGTACCTATCTGCTGGTCGGGATTATTGTTCTGGTACTGGCCGGCTGCGTAGCAATTTTCATAAAATCAAAACCTGAAGATACCGGTCTGCACCCTGACGGAGACACGTATACAACCGAACTTGAGTCAGAAAATATGAATCTGTCTGTAAAAGATGTATTCAAGCACAGAGAAGCATGGCTTCTTGTCGTATCCTACGGATTTTTGCAGTTCTGTATAGTCGGTATAATGTCGTTTTATGTTGTACGGTTGAATATGACCGGTACTTCACCAAAACTTTATTTTTTCTGGCTCTCGATCGCGGCATTGCTGGGAATTCCGGTAAGTTTTCTCTTCGGAGTTGTCGACGACAAATTCGGCACTATCAGTGCGTCGCTCCTGCTTTGTGCAACCTTCATTCTGACGCTTTTCGGTCTGCTTTTCATGCGGGGTAACAACGGGGGACTTCTGCTTGCAACAGCTGTCGGTATTGCGGGGGTAACAGGAGGAACACCGACGCTTCATCCCTCAATAACTTCGTATGTATACGGAAGACGATGCTATCAGGCGGCAAACCGGTGGATCATGACCTTTCAGGCCGTGCTGATGGCATTTGCCATCTACTTTATGTCTTCAATTCTGGACAAAACGGGAACGCTTGCTCCGGCATACATCATCATGATCGGACTTGTCATAATCGCCGTAATCTGTCTCATTATCATAGGGCACAGACCGGACCACGATCGGGCCGCCCTGAAAAACTGCCGGTGATTAATTTTCCGGAACAGAACTCTCTATGCAAAAGAAAGCCCCGGAACGTGCGGGTATCCGTTCCGGGGTCTTTTTTTGTCCTTTAAATCTAGATCTGTACTGCAGTACTGTAGGCAGAGCGCATAGCTTTTTCGACAGTCCCTACCATCGAACAGTCACCGATAGCATAGAACCGTTTTCCGGTCAGTCTGAACACATCAGCTTCAGCTGCATGCGGTCTCATCCCGACGGATACAATGACATCCTTTCCTTCTACAAGCTGATTTTTCCCGTCAGCATCGAGACACTCCACTCCTTTTCCGGTAATGGCGGTACATTTATATGAAGTATAATAGGTAAGATTTTCATCTTCATCAAGCTTATTCATAAGTTCCGTCCGGTGTGTTATCGACGCATCAGGAGCAAGTTTAGTCTGCATTTCAAGTATCGTTACCTTTTTGCCAAGTTTGCACAAATGCAGCGCTGTTTCACAACCAACCTGGCCGCCGCCGATTACAACAACGCTGTTGCCAAGTTCATCCTCGTGTCCGTAGGTGGGAAGTGCCATATGGACATTTGAGCCGTCAATTCCCGGCAGTTTCGGACGAACCGGTTCAGCTCCAAGAGCAGCTATAACGACATCAGCCTGTTCCTTTTCGATCAGTTCAGGAGTAACTTCCGTATTCAAATGTACGGCGACAGCAGATTTTTCCACCTGTCTGATCAGATAATTTTTGAACTTTGCCAGATCGTACTTAAAGCTGACTTTCTCAGAAAATTTCAACGTTCCGCCAAGCGAATCACTCTTTTCAAAAAGTACGACATCATGACCGCGTTCGGTAAGAACAAGTGCAGCTTCCATCCCGGCAGGACCGCCGCCGATGATACAAACCTTCTTTTTCCGATCTGCCGGCCGTGCAAGTTCCGAAATCTTGTGCTCAAGTCCGATCTCAGGATTTACGGAACAGCTGTACCGTAACTCGAAACAGGCACTGTCGTGACACCGCATGCATTTTACACACGGGCGGACATCTTCGTTGCGGCCTTCATACGCTTTCGTACCGAGTTCAGGATCCGCAATAAATCCGCGGGCAATTGCAACAACATCTGCCCGTCCGTCTGCAATAATACTTTCGGCACCGTCCAGATCCTGAATACCGCCAACGGTAATAACAGGAATCTTTACCCCTGATTTTTTTACCTTTTCGGCAAGAAAGACATTCGGCATCGGCGGCAGAAAATCACACGGATGCGTTATGGTCATGTATTTCGGACCGATCATACCGGCGGAAACATGAATCAGATCGATACGATCTTCAATCATCTTCGTAAACGCTATCGCTTCTTCAATAGTAATTCCGCCCGGAGCAAATTCCGAACCGCTTATTCGGACGGAAATAAGAAGCCGTCTGCCGACTTTTGCCCGTATGCGGTCTATAATCAGATTTGCAAAGCGGGCACGATTTTCAAATGATCCGCCGAACTTGTCGGTACGTTTATTTGTAAGCGGAGAAAGAAAAGAACCGACCAGTAATCCGTGGCCGAAATGAAGCATGACCATATCAAAGCCGATTTCTTTTAAAGCAGCTGCAGCATCTGCGTAGCCGTTGGCAATACGTTCGATTTCAGATTCCGGCATCTCTTCAGCAGGAGATCCGTCCATAAGCGGAGCTCCGCCGCTTACACCGTATTTGCTGCCGACAACACCCGAGACACCGAGTTCCATTGAGGCTTTGGCACCGTAAAAATGAATTCTTTCCGCCAGGCGGGCAAGAGCATATTTATGGTTTGGCTGATAAAGGTCAAAGTCAGCATGCATACCGTCCCCCTGTGTCGGAAACAGACTTGCACCGACGCAGGTTACGCAGGCAGCACCGCCTTTCGCCTTGTTTGCATAAGTTGTAATAACAGCTTCACTTGGATACGGGACTGCATCATTTAAAGAATGAAATCCTGAAGGGGCAGTAAAGATTCGGTTACGGAATTGAACCCGGCCGACCTGTAACGGTTCCAATAAACGTGGATATTTTTGATTCATAATTTATAACTCCAAAAACTCCGGCATACACCGGATACTATACGTGAAAAATTTATGCTGCTGCGGACTGTTCAGCACGGCTGCGATCATAATCGGGTTTTCGTCCGATAACGAAAAGACAAACAAAGGCGATAACTATCAGTATAATCATTATTTCATACGCAAGTGCAAGGCTGCCGGTCTTATCCATAATGGCGGACATGAAGTAAATCGCGAATGCCATTATGATGGACTGTACGGTCATAATCCAGCGGTTCGCGGCCTGATACAGTTTGCGGCCGTAGACGTATGTCGTAATTGATGGATGCAGCGTTCCCGTTCCGCCGCTCATTCCGGCAATTCCTATTGCGGTAACGACGAGAAGCGGAATATTGTCTTTGGTCATAAACAGAAGACCGCAGATAGCACACAAATATGCAACTCCGAGAGCCAGGCTGGCTTTGACTGTGCCGAACTTGTCATCAAGGAACCCGAAAAAGTTACTTGAAAAGATACCACCGATAGCTGCAGCCGAAAGGAATGCAAGAAAGAGAGGCGGTGTAGATCCGGTCATATTCATCCGGACAACGAAGAACGGCATAATGCAGCAGATGACGAACTGATATAATCCGAGTGAAAAAACCAGCATCCATGCATCAAGGCTGCTGAAAACCTCTTTAAATGACAGTTTAGCTTCTTCTTCATCTTTCTCGGGAGCTTCTGCTGCTCCGTCCGGATACATTCCGACTGCTTCCGGGGCAGATTTAACAAGCAGTCCAACCAGAAGGGCCAGTACTAAAATGACAATTCCGACGATTTTATACGTTGCGGGCAGACCGATCGTATTCACCCCAATGGTAAGCAGCGCTATGAAAGTTGCCGTATTGAGCGGACTTCCCATGACAACGATTCCCAGTGCACGTCCGCGGGTCTTCATAAACCAGTTCGTACACAACATGAATGTTCCCATCTGCAGCGGCAGAATAAACAGTCGCATGCAGAAAAGGGAAATACTATACAGAATAAGATTTTCCCCTGCAAAGGAAAGTCCCAGCGTCGACGCTCCGACGATTACAAGAGCCGGGACGACAACCCTCGTAACACCGAATTTGATAAGCAGCGTACCAACGAGAAGTGTTGCAGGAATAACGACGAATCCGGCCCAGGTTACCGGATTCGTAATCGTCGTTGTCAGCCAGCCGAGTTTCTGGTAATACGGGGTAAGTACATTGAGATGATCAGCCTGAAGTCCCGAATAAAAATACATCATAAAGACACCGAGAATCAGAACAGGTAAAGCCTTTTTCTGAAAAGCAGCATTTTTTGCCATAATAAGCACCTTATGCCCGCAGTCTGAAATTTCCCGAAAAACGGATACGACCCCGAACATAGTTTTATTTTACTGCGTAAATTTTTATCCGCAAGATTGATAAGAAACGGAGAAGAGTGGCTTTTTTTACGATTTTTTACTATACTTGAAAAACAAAGCAAAAGGTACGTAAAATGAAATTCGAAGTACACAGAGAAATCCGGAAAAAGCTTGTACACGGACTATGCCGTGCAAAAAACTATACGCTGGAACTCTTTTCAGCTACTAACGCTATCTCAAAAATGTCAGATACTATTACGATTATATTTTTTCAGCAGCGGACCCAAATAGAGATCAATGGCCACAAACATCTCTGTTGTCGTGGAAATATACTCTTCATGAAAGAAAACTGTCAGTATACAATACGACTTTTTCCTTCTGAAAAAAAAGTAAAGGAAGACTACATACTGAATCTTTCCAACGTTTTTTTTACGGAACTTTTCTATACGCAGCTCTCAAGCTGTCCTATTTTTTATGATTTTTTCAGGGAACGAACAGGTTCCCAGGAATACCTTTTTTTTGATAATACACAAAATACCGCAGCCTGCTGGTGTGCTTTACATCTTCTCTGGGAAGCAACCTTTACGGCAGTCGATGATCAGGAAAGCGTACAGGCATCACTGATTGTCTTTCTGAGGGACCTTCACCGGACACATCAGAACCATCTTATAATCAGCGAATCATCAATGATGAAGAATTATAAATTCAAGGCAGGTTCCTATCTTAAATATATGGCTGACAACTATCAGACGGTGACGCTCGATTCTATAGCTGACGAATTCGGTTACAGTCCCGCTTATTTCTCAACTATGTTTAAAAAAACCGTATGGGTAAATTTTACTGAAAAACTGCTGGAACTCAAGCTGGAACATGCAAAACGGCTTCTGGTTACGACAAGTCTTTCCATAGAGACGATTGCAATCCGTTCAGGCTTTGCGGAAAAAAGTTATTTTCATCGCTGCTTTAAACAGAAATTTTCTCTGACACCGGGTGAATACCGTAAACTCAATACGGAATAGTACGGTTCGGAACAGCCATAACAAAAGCCGCCGGAAGCCCGGCGGAACACTCTACAAAGAATGCAAAAAAGTTTATTCTGTATCCTATGGAAACAGAAGGAGCAAAATACAAATTTGCAGAATCCATAAAGCGGTTAATGAAAACAGATTCGCTCGAGCGGATTACCGTAACCGATATAGTAAGTAATACCGGATTAAGCAGGCAGACGTTTTACCGTCATTTCCGCGATAAATATGATTTGGTAAACTGGTACTTTGATATACTGGCCGGACAGTGTTTTGATGCAATGGGCGTTACGCTCACACTCCGTGAAGGACTCATTTTAAAGTTCGACTTTATCCGCCGGGAGGCCGTATTTTTCTCACAGGCATTCAGATCGACCGACTGTAATTCCATAGAACAGCATGACTACCGGTTCATTCTTGATTTTTACACAAATATTATCAGAAAACATACCCGCAGGCCGCCGACCGACGATATCCGTTTTATTCTGGAATTGTACTGTCACGGTTCCATTTCGATGACGGCGGACTGGGCGGTAACCGGTATGCAGAAATCTTCCGAATCTCTTGCCGACGATCTCATTGCAGCACTCCCGCAACGGCTTGCCGTACTTCTTCTGCCGGAACTTCATTAACCGGAAAATATTCCGGAATACGTGACAATTCGAATAATCTGTAACTTGTAAAATCGGCATTCAGACCGCAAAATAAAAGTAGAATTGTACCGGAATGAAAATCATTCATTCCTCATTTTCTCAATTTTTACGGGAGTAGCATATATGGCAAACAGAATCACCCTGAACGAAACATCGTATCACGGAAAAGGCGCTATCAAATGTATTGTCGATGAAGTAAAAGCTCACGGATGGAAAAAAGCTTTTATCTGTTCCGATCCGGATCTTGTCAAATTTAAAGTAACAGCCAAAGTAACGGATGTTCTCGATGGAGCGGGACTGGCATATGAAGTCTATTCGGATATAAAGCCGAATCCGCCTATCGAAAATGTTAAACACGGTGTCGAATCATACAAAAAAGCGGAGGCCGACTATATCATCGCTATAGGCGGCGGTTCATCGATGGATACCGCGAAGGCTGTCGGTATCATTATAAACAACCCGGAATTTGCGGATGTACGCAGTCTCGAAGGTGTAGCCCCGACAAAGAACAAAAGCGTTCCGATTATTGCAGTTCCGACTACGGCCGGGACAGCTGCAGAAGTAACGATAAACTATGTTATTACCGATACGGAAAAGAAACGGAAATTTGTCTGTGTCGATGTCCATGATATACCGATTATAGCCTGTGTCGATCCCGATATGATGATGAGCATGCCGGCAAGACTTTGCGCTTCAACGGGAATGGATGCATTGACACACGCCATTGAAGGTTATACGACAAAAGGTGCATGGGAAATGACTGATATGATGCATCTCAAAGCAATAGAGATCATCGGTCGTTCACTCCGCGATTCCGTAAAAGGGGATCCCAAAGCCCGGGAAGAAATGGCACTCGGACAGTACATTGCCGGTATGGGATTTTCGAATGTCGGACTCGGAATCGATCATTCCATGGCGCATACGCTGAGCGCTTTTTACGATACACCGCACGGGGTAGCGTGTGCAATTCTGCTGCCGACCATTATGGAATACAATGCCGAATATACGGGCGACCGCTATAAATATATAGCTCAGGCGCTTGGTGTTACAGGCACCGACAAGATGAGTCAGGCAGAATACCGGAAAGCAGCTATTGCTGCAGTCCGCAGCCTTTCAAAGGATGTCGGTATTCCGCAGAATCTCAAGGGGATTGTACAGGAAAAGGATCTTGACTTTCTTGCCGATTCTGCAATGGCTGATGCCTGCCGGCCGGGAAATCCGCGTGATCCGTCAAAAGACGATGTCATAGCATTGTATAAATCACTTCTGTAGTTTCCGAATCAAAACCGGTATGTGCACGAAACGAAAACCTCCTGCGATTCGTACACAGTCCGGAGATCGGGGACTACTGCCGTAAAACTGAGTTCGAATGCCGAAACAGGTTTTACGGTAAGACTGAAAGCCGCAGTATGGGCTGTTTCATCAGACGCGTCCGTACTGCCGGTTTGTCCGGCAGCCGCTTCGCCTGCAAGACTATTCCGGGCAGCACGGGTAAACAGGTAGATCGCGGCTGCCGATATTTTTTCCGTACAGGAAAAATCGGCAAAGGCAAAAACGTCCAGGTTCCCCGTACACGGATACAAAAGTGTTTCTGCTCTGAGTGACAGTCGGTGGTCCCGGGCCGTTTCGTAATTCGTAATAGTATAAATTTTTGAAAGTCCCATGCTGACAGCGGTACTCTGTTCTGTCCGTTCCGCGGCCGTATATATTCTGTCCGCTCCGGTTACAGAAGTAAACTGAAAGTTATTCTTAAACAATGACACAGTTGCACAAAGGTTGTAGTCTGCATATAAATTCCCGTCAAAAGCAATATAAAACTGCTGCTCGGAAGCGGCAAGGTCGGTCAGACAGCCGATTTCGAATGTTTCAAGACGCGCCGTGTAGGGGGTAAACAGGAGTCTGCCGCCGAACCGGGAACGAACGGTACCTGCTGAATCCGACAGCGCAGCACACAGTTTTCCGCTGTCGGACAAAGCCGCGGCGGTATCGGATTCGAGCGGAATAACGGTGACAGGCTCTGCAGAGAGAAATCCGTCTATGACGGGAAACGACACATCAGTAATCCAGTCGGTCGAAACCCGTAAATCATTCAGTGATGATTCAGAACCGTCCATCGAAAACGATACACCGGTACGCTGCAGCGAAGCAGGTTCGGCCCCGAAAATAATATCACCGGCATTGAAGATTGTTCCGTATCCCCAGCTTACCGGCATTTTACCGATATTCAGACGGGCCGTCTTTCCGGAAAACCAGGGGAGTCTGATCTTGACGTACGCTTTGTCGGCGGTAAAATCCTTTTCGGTCATTACCGCAGTGCCGGCCGACGTGTCTGTTAATGAATAAGCCGAAAATGTTCCGCCGAAATAGGCGCGAAGCAGGGAACCGCCGTCAACAGTCATAAGCAGTTGTGCCGTTCCCGCTGAATAAAGACTGCGGCCGGGAATTCCATACTCCGCAGCTGATTGTTCATCGAAATTTAAATATGCAGTGTCAAACGAAAGTTTTCCTGAAAATGATGCATTCTGTGCAGCAGACAGATACGACAGAACCAGCAGAAAAACACCGAAAACCGGCAGCCGCTTTACCATGTCAGATTCTCCCGGGAAAACAGTTTATCGTCAATCGGCCGGTTTATCACAATATTTTCAAGTGTGAGTTCAGTACTGCTGTTTTTTTTCAACAAATCTTTCATAGTCGTTTTCGTTGCAATATTGAATCCGTCAATCTTTTTTATTCCGGCGGAATGCAGTTCCCGCAGGGCCCGTCCGCTTGCACTGTAAAGTACGGCCCTGACGGTCACATATAATTCCGTATCAACCCAGAGTTCCTGTTTGCGATACGTTTCACTGCGTTTCTTTGCGGTCATCATGAGGTGATAGCAGGTGTGTCCATCAACGGTCTGCGTATCGATGAGTTCGCTGTCATAGCGGTCACGTATCGTATTTTCTCCGGTCAGATCTTCATAGGAAAAATCGCTGCCCATGAGCGAATCTTTCAGAGCGCTTCCCTGCAGTCGTATGACTTCTTCCGCATCCGGATAAAACAAAAAAACAGAAGCACCTTTCCGTAATATTTTCTGTCCTCTGTCAGGCCCTTTATCTATTTCAAGAAGTGTATCGCCGTTCCTTCGGGACCAGCTTTTGAATGAACTTTCTGTTGTACCGAACCGGTCGGTCGTACTCATCGTACTTTCCGCAACGGCCGTATCATAAACGGTATTCGCTTCAAGACGGTCGATTATCGTATCAATATCGGCAGCCCAAAGCCCGGTCGCAAAGAACGCCGACAGCAAAAATGCACTAAACGGTTTAATCATAGATGGTATCTCCTATAACAACAAGCGGCTTTTTACCGGAACCGTCAGGTTTCAGTTCTGAGTGCCTCGGCGGGTTCCACTTTCAGGGCCTGCCGCGCGGGACCGATACACGCCGCAACAGCTATACATACTCCGGTTACAAAAACCATAACAAAGCGGCGGAAACTCAATGACGGATAAATCCATGCGGACATGTTCATGCCGTCTACCGCACTGCCGCCCGCGGTATACATATTGAAACCACTGGTATGCCACAGATGAATCAGACCCGCCGCCACCAGTATTCCAATAAGCGCGGCAGCAGCTGCCGTCATACTGATTTCAAGTATCACCATTAAGGAAATATCTTTTCGCGGCATTCCGAGTGATACGAGTGTTCCGATTTCCTTTCTGCGTTCCAGAACTGACATCATCGTCGTATTAAAGATAACCGTTGATGCCAGCAGAAAAAAAACGACTGCGAGAAAAAAATAAATAGTATCAATCAAATCAAACAGTGCATATATGGACCCTGTCTGTTTCCACGGAAGTACTTCAAGCCGGGTTTCCGCTGCAGTGCCTCCAAGTAGTTGTATCTGTCGTACCGTACCGGCAGTTTCGGAAGCAGTCATGTTTTTACGGGTGTAAACAAGCAGTTCTTCCGCGTTTCCCTCCATACGCAGCAGAGCGGAAAGTTCTTTCCAGTCCAAAAAACAGCGCATTGTATTAAAATCTGTATCACCAAAATGTACCACGGCTGCTACGGTAAAAGTCGCCCCATTGGAACCGCCGGCGGCAGTACGCATAAAGAAGGTAAATTTATCGCCTTTATGCAGATCAAGTGCATCTGAAAGTGTTTTCGTTATAACCGCCTGCCTGCCGGGGCCATTCAATTCTGATTTG
Organism: Treponema sp.; assembly: GCA_022640795.1. GTDB lineage: Bacteria > Spirochaetota > Spirochaetia > Treponematales > Treponemataceae > Treponema_D. Next base: position 27,622 of record JALCCK010000010.1, on the reverse strand, counting down.
TTTCCTTCTATAAAATTGGTACTTCTGTTTGAAAAAAGCAGTGTTGTTTCAAATGGGATTCCGGTCAGTGTTGCAGCTTCTATTTTATCGGCGCGATAGACGGAAGCGGAAACAGTAATGCGCTGTTCGACTCCGGTGATTCCGTCCAGTTGTTCTATGTGCCGTATCAGATCATCTGTCCGGGGAATAAAAAACTGCAGCGGCTGAATCCGTTCGTTCTTTGAAAACATTTCGGTGCGAACCCGGATGTTTCCCGTAACGTCGTGTATGACATTGGTTTCCATATCGGAAATCATTCCCTGTTCAAGTGCGAAAAGCAGACAGATGCCAAGCGCCGCCAGCATAATGGTACTGCCCGAAAGCAGCGTACGATATCTGTTCCGCAGAATATTTCTGAATGCCAGCCCGGGCAGTACGGTTTTCATTGATTGTTTCATAGTTCTGTCCCCTTCCGTCAGCTTCTGAAAACGGCGGCGATTTCTTTTGCAAGAAGACGGTGTGTCGGAATGAGTGCCGAGCCTGAGGCGACAAGCAGCGCCCCCAGCGGAATAAAAATAAATCCCGCTGCATGCCAGCACGAATGCATAACGAGCGAAACGCGATAGCCGATATCTATTCCGTTCATCATTCCTGAAAAATCTATACCGTAACGGACCATATACCAGGTCAGCGGAACAGCGGCGAAGATACCGATAAGGCATCCGATGACACCAATAAAAAAACCTTCAGCCATAAAAAGCAGTTTGACATACCGGGAAGAATAACCGAGGGCTTTGAGCATTCCTATCTCATTCTTCCGTTCAGCCACAGACATAAGAATGGTATTGGAAACGCCGACAGCGGCAATTACAAACATAAAAAATATCATAAGACCGGATATACTCGATTTTGTTTTCTGCAGAGCTATAACGTCCTGTGCAAGTTCCTGCCATGAATATGTTTCAAGTCCGTTCAGACCGGAAGCGTCAAAGGCTTTCCTGAATTTTGTAAATCTGGCCGGCTGGCGCTCCAGTGTTCCCAGATTCAAACAGAATTCCGTAACGGAACCGTCAAGTTCAAGCATATCGTCCAGATAGTCCAGGTTCATATAAACAGCTGTTTCGTTGACGACCGGATTTCCTGTCCGAACAATACCGGTTACCGGTACGTCCATCGTCTGAATGAAACCTCCCTGCCCCCGGCACTGTACGGTTATATAATCGCCGGCTGAAACACCGAGATCATGTGCGATTCCGCTTCCCAGAACCGCTCCGTCGGAAGATGAAAACCAGGTTCCCGTTTCCACACACCGATACGTATCGAAGACACGACGGTCGCTTTCCGGCTCGATACCGTACAGCAGGCCGTTCAGTGAACCGGTCAGTCCGTCGGCAGTACTGAAAACGAGTTCACAAACGGCGCTATACCGCGGTGTTGCGGAAACAGACGGAAAGGCTGTTTCCAGCCATTTGCTAAACGAATTCCGTTGTTCCCGGGTTATACGATGATCGGCCGGATATGTTTTGCGTTCCGGAAAATAACCGGCGGCATACACTTTTGCACCGGACGTCTCATACTGCATCATATTCAGTGAGGATTCCCGGTCAAGCCCTGTTAAAAGTCCGTCTGCATAAATGGAAAAAAGAATTCCGGCAGCTATAGCAGAGGCTGTTATCAGAGACCGGCGCTTGTACCGCAGCATATTCCGCCATGCCATTGAAAAAATCATGGTTCTCTCCTATTCTTCCCGCTCTATTTGCCCGTCTTTCAGATAAATGATACGGCGGCAATGTTCTTTCACCGTCTGGTCATGGGTAGAAAAAAGAAACGTCGTATTGTATTTCCCGTTTAAATTCTTCATAAGGTCAAGAATCGTATGCGACGTCGTCGAATCCAGATTTGCTGTCGGTTCATCAGCCAGAATGACGGCCGGTTTTTTGACAAGCGCACGGGCTACGGAAATCCGCTGCTGCTGTCCGCCCGAAAGTTCACCGGGTTTCCGGTCGTGAAGTCCGTCCAGTCCTACTTCCCGCAGAATATCATACGACAGCTGCCGGATTTCTTCTTTCGAATATTTTTTCAGAAGAATCAGTGCAAGCTCTACGTTTTCCTGTGCAGTCAATACCGGAATAAGATTATAACTCTGAAAAATAAAGCCTATTTTCTTTTGTCGCAGCCCATTCTTCTGCTTTTCATTCATGACTGAGACGTCTTCGCCGTCTATAAGGATTCTGCCTGATGTTATGGAATCGAGACAGCCGGTAAGATTAAGCAGCGTTGTTTTTCCAGATCCGGACGGTCCGGCAATCGCGGTGAATTCACCATCGGTAATTTCAGTCGAAACACCCCGCAACGCGTGAACCGCTGCTCCGTCGTTTTTCATCTTTCTGCGCCCTGCAGCTGTCGCAGGGAAATAAGTTTTTACTACATTCTCAATAGTTATCATAATGTACCTGCCGTATCCGCATCCTTATTTTTTTACACCGGAAAGGAAGGATTCCAGTGACTCCATATATGCAATCAGTGCCTTTCTGCCGTCCGGTGTTATGGAAATATCCGTCCGGCTTTTGTTGTCTTCTATGTATTTTTTTATTGTCAGGTAACCGGCTGTCTCCAGTGTCTTCAACTGCACGGATAAATTTCCAGCCGTCATGCCGAGAGATTCTTTTATGTCGGAAAAGGTCATACCGTCATTCCGGGCGGAAGCAAGCGTTACCATAATCTTCAGCCGGGACTGTTCATGAATCGTTTTATTCAGCTGAAATTTTTCCATAGAGTTTCAATGTTCCGTAAATAATTCCGATCATACCGGCGATACTGCCCGTAAGCCATAAATCATAATTTCCTTTCATGAAAATGACCTGTAGCAGCGCACAGACGAAACCAAGAAATGCGGCAATCCGGTATTCATTCAGATAGAGTGCACAACTTAACTGTATCAGATCATAAGAATAGGCAACGAAGGCAAGCGGCAACAGATACCACCAGTTTCCGGTCCGGTATACAATGAGCGAACCAATTCCAAGCGTCAGAAAACTTGTCAGCCAGATATTCAGCAGCAGCGAAACGAATTCCGGAATTCTGAAAAGTCCCCATAGTCCTATCGTTTTCGTGGTGCTGCGCAGTTCCCGGTCCAGTACCGATATTTTCCATAAAATGGCCGCCGTCAGAAACAGGATAAGAAAAATAATAACAACCGGTTTAAACCAGAACGGTGCGGTCCGCCGGGCCCACACGAGATTCCGTATAAGATACAGCAAAAATAAAACGGACGTACCGGAAAAGCAAAAGCCCAAAAAACGGACAAAAGCTCTATTATGAATTACCGGACGTATGAGCTGCATATTACCGCGTATGCTGGCTTTTATAGAAGCAAGACTGTCCAATGCTTCCTTTATTTCCTCGTTTCGGGTCGTGCTGTCATCCATAACGTTACGTCTCCTTATAAAGATCAAGAGAAAACAAACGTAGTGCACGATCATTCATGCACTCTCTACCATAAATAAGTTTATACTATAAACTTGTTTATGGTAGAGAGTATAAAAGATAAATATGCGGTTGTCAACTATTATGACGATAGTGCCAGAGCACTTTCTTCAAGTGAAATAAAATTATCATACCTGAGATATCCGCGGGGAAGCGGCGGCATTTTTTCGAATGTCGATGAAAGCTTATAAAATTTTTTTGTTATTCCGCTTTGACTTACTCCGTACAGTACTTCCAGTGCATGATACGCCATTTCCTTATTGGCTCGCGGTTTCCGACCTTTCAGTAACGACCACGCCATCTCAGCCGCTCCCAATCCCCGTGATTCCGTACGGAAACCGTGAGTCTGAGGAACCGTAAAGGCCGTATCGTTGCCCTTGAGCAGAATTTTTACGTCACCGCCAAAATTATTCGGATCAGCCATATACATGATACCCAGTGATCCGTGAACGATAACACTCGGCTGTTCCGGCATAAGCGAAACGCTGTTGCCGTTAAACAGCATGGTACCAACGACACCGTTTTCAAAGCATAAAACTCCGGTAGCAAGATTTTCACATTCCAGCGTATATTCTTTTTCCATCCGGTCAATAAGTACATGATGCCGGTCTTTGTTAACAGTTTTCATGAGACCGGTAACTTCAGAAACAGGGCCGAAACAACTCAGCAGCGCGGTAACGTAATAGATTCCGACATCAAATCCTATCCCGCCGCCGGGTTTTGTTGTAAAGGGAAAGGCTTCTGCCATTAATGCTCCGTCCCTGGTTAGCGAACAGCTGAACGAAGTGACGTCACCTATCAGGCCGCTTTCAATAACATATCGGGCAGTCTGAACTGCAGACCCCAGAAAAGTATCGGGGGCTACGCCGAGAACACGATTTTCCCTATTCGCTATCTCCAGCAGTTCAGCGGATTCGCTCAAATTTGCAGTAAGTACTTTTTCCGAATACACATGCTTGCCGCCTTCCAGCAGTGTTTTTATAATCGCATAGTGTGCCGGTACGGTGGTAAGATTGAGTACCATCTGAATAGAATCGTCTGCAATGATTTCTTCCAGCGTCATGACTTTACCGCCATATTCCGTTGCAGCTGCCCGCGCCTTTTCGGCGGTATGATCACAAAATCCTGCGAGCTCGATAATCCTGAATTTCTCCGAGATGCTTTTTAAGTAGGCGTGGCTTATCACTCCGCAGCCTACTACGGCTGTTTTTATTCTTTCCATATAATATACCTCACTGTCCATTCATCAATACCGTATAAATGCTATTCTTTTACCGTCCGGCGACCACGAATTAACATTTATCGTTCCCTGCCCGCCTCTGAACCCTGCCAGTATGCGGGAAGAACCTCCCCGTATATCCATAATTCGTAAATCGACCTGTTTGTCTGGCAGATGTTCTTCCGGTGCAACTTCTCCTTTTCCGTAGGTCAGATACACAACCCGATCACCCTGCGGAGAAACATGCGGAAACCAGCTGTTTACCGGATTATCAGTCATCTGAACAGGATTAGAACCGTCCACATTCATCTTCCAGACTTGCATCAATCCGGTCCGTGCGGAATTGAACCAGATATAGTTACCGCAAGGTGAATATTCCGGGCCGTCGTCCAGCCGTGCTCCGTCCGTCAGCTGCGTTTCCGTTCTGCCGTCAACCGGTACGGTAAAAATATTATATACGCCGTTCCGTTCACCGCAGAAACTGAGCCGTGCGCCGTCCGGAGACCAGCCGTGAAGATAGCTCGGCCCGTTCTGCGTCACAAGGCGGGGTGTACCGCCGTCTCGCGGGAGAATATAAATGCGTGAAACAAAATCATCGTCCGAAAAATGACTGACAGCCAGCTGCGAACCGTCGGGAGAGAGTACATGATCATTGTTGCAGTTCACTGCGGAGCCTGTGTCGATTTTCCGCGAAGCACCCGTTTTAAGGCAATATTCGTACATTCTGCCTTCGCAGTTATAGATAAGATATTTTCCGTCGCGGGTCCAGTTCGGGGCTTCGATAACCTTGTCAAAGGTTTTCAACGGATTCCGCGTTCCGCTGTCGACATCCATAATTTCCAGCGTGCAGTGCCGGTTCCGCTGCTGCAGTACCTGTTTGATTTTTTCTCTTTCTTCCATTTTTCCTCCTGTGAATCACCGGCGGTAATTACGCGACACGCGGGAGCGTGCCGTACATAAATCTTATGATATGGTAACGTTACCATATTCCCAATTTTTTTTTCCTTTTACAGTAGCCGTACCGATCCCCGGTCGATTAAACTGGTACTGTTGGCTACCTGGCGCCCTTCGATCAGGCCGTCATTCATCCGGCTTAAGAGAAGTTCCATGACGTCGGATCCCAAATCATCAAGACCGAGACTGACCGATGTAATGGGAGGAGAAAGCATCATGGAAAGGGTGTTGTCGTATCCCACCAGAGAAATATCGTCGGGAACACGGATCTTCCGCCGGTAACATGCCTGCAGAAATCCGCAGGCAAACAGATCCGACGTCATAAAAACTGCCGTCGGACGGGATGGAAGCTCAAGCAGTCGTTCCGCAGCAGCACTGCCTTCTTCGACTCCGTAGTTCCTCCGCAGTTCGATCAGTGTTTTATCTTCAGCAATACCGGCAGCACGAAGTGCTGCCTTATATCCGTTCAGACGGCGGTTCTCAACATCCTGATCTGCAAATTTCCCGATGAATGCAATTTTCCGGTGACCATGACGAATGATATGTTGAACAGCCGTATACGCCCCGCGATAATCTGAAACGACAATTCTGTCCGTTCTCTTGACGTTCAGCGTTCGTTCAACCATAACAAGTGGAATGTTCTGGACGAGAATTTTTTGTAGTAAAGTCTGATCCAGCTGAGGATTCGACGTAATAGCGATGCCGTCAACCCGGCGGCCGATTAATTCATCAAGTAAATCAGCAGTATTCTGGTCTTCCAGATCCGCAGCATAGGTTAAAACCTGATATCCCCGTTGCGCCGCAGCCCTGTTGATTGATTTGCTGATCTGTTCGTACAGCATATTCGGGTTTAAAACAGTCAGATGACCGATGAGTCCTGTCCGGCTGCTTTTCAGCCCCTGCGCCACAAGGTTCGGAACATAGCCGGTTTTTCGGATAACTTCTTCTACTGCTTCCCGTTTTTCCCGGGACACATAGCCCTTTTTCCGCACAACCCGTCCGACCGTCGTCAACGATACACCGGCAGCTTTTGCAATGTCTATCATCGTCATTCCGGATAATTCCTTGTTTCCATCTATGTGGCAACGTTGTCATATTAAAGCTGAATTCCTTTTTTGTCAAATACTTTCATTATTACCGGAAACCCAGGCAGACAAAGACAAACGCGCAGACGCGCGTTTGTGGAGGGAAATTTATTATACGGCGTCGGCTTTGCCGACTAAGCACATACGCCGCTGCCGGCGTTTGTGGAAGGAAATTTATTATACGGCGTCGGCTTTGCCGACTAAGCACATCCACTCGGCTTCTGCACAGAGTGTTTCACCGACATAGGCCTTACCCGACTGCTTTATCATATGCGGCGTAACCCGGAGATTTTTTACTTCCATACGGACCGTATCGCCCGGGCGTACCTGATGGCGGAACTTCGCTTTATCGACGGTTCCGAGAAAGAACAAGCTTCCGTCTGAAAATATTTTCTGGTAGCTCAGTGCCGCACCCCCCGACTGCGCCATAGTTTCTACGAGAATAACGCCGGGAACAACCGGATACTGCGGAAAATGACCTTTAAAAAAGAATTCTTTATCCGTAAACGTATGGGTCGAAACGCTGCCGTCCTTATCGCAGCTTAAAATTTCATCTACAAAAAGGAACGGTTCCCGGTGCGGAAGCAGACTCTTAATATCGTTCGTAACAGACATATATACTCCTATTCGCTCTTTTTAAATACCAGAATACCGTTATGGCCGCCGAAACCGAAGGTTGCGCTCATAGCACAATCAACATTTTCGCGGATACCTTTGTTCGGGATATAGAACAAATCACAGCCGCCTTCAACATCCGGGTCGTCAAGATTGATCGTCGGGGGAAGAAAGCCTTCCTGCAGTGCTTTTACGGTTATCATCGCTTCAATTGCCCCTGCGGCTCCGAGACAGTGTCCGGTCATGCTTTTCGTAGAAGAAATCTTAAGTTTCTTCGCCGTCTCTTCACCAAATGCCTTTTTTATCATCGTCGTTTCACCGGAATCATTCAGATGCGTCGATGTTCCGTGTGCATTATAATAACCGATTTCTTCCGGTTTTACTCCGGCATCTTTCATAGCACGAACCATTGCATCGGCACCATAGATACCGGAAGGATCAGGGCTGGTAAGATGATATCCGTCGCTCGATGCACCGTAACCGGCAAGTTCGGCATAGATACGGGCTCCTCTGGCTTTGGCATGCTCATATTCCTCGAGAACAAGGATTGCACTGCCTTCGCCCATTACAAAGCCTTCGCGGCGCTTGTCGAACGGACGGCTGGCTTTCGTCGGATCATCAACGAATGACTTTGAAAGCGTCTGCAGAACGTCGAACGCAAGAATTGCATAACCGTTCAGTGTACTTTCAGCGCCGCCGGTCAGACAGATATCGCGTCTTCCGCTTCTGATAAGGTCGAGTGCATCACCGATTGCATCCGTTCCCGATGAACAAGCCGTCGCAATCGTATGTGATGGTCCGTGTATGCCGAATTCCATGCAGATATTTCCGGCAGCTTCATTCGGAATAAGCTGCGGAATAGTCATCGGCGGTACCCGTTTGAAATCAGACTGATAATATTTTATGCATCCTGACTCCGTTATCTCAAATCCGCCGATGCCGACACCGAGAAATACGGCTGCATCAGCAAGAATATCTTTCCTTTCAGACAGTTCTGCATCGTCGATTGCCATCTTCGCAGCAGCAAGCGCAAATTTTGTAAAACGCGCCATTTTTCTGGCAGCTTTCGGATCGAAATAGTTTGCCGGATCAAAATCTTTAACTTCGGCAGCGTATTTTACATTGAAATTCGTCGTATCAAAATGCGTAATATTCGCTACACCGCTTTTACCGGCCTTTATTCCTGCCCACGTCTCATCGACACTGTTTCCCAATGGAGTAACAGCACCCATACCTGTTATAACAACTCGTCTCATATCTTCTCCTACCACTATTAAATGTTCAGCAGCCTAACCCGCCGTCAACACCGAGTACCTGGCCGGTAACATAGGTTGAAAGATCACTTGCAAGAAAAAGGACCGCATTGGCGACATCACTTGTCTGCCCCGCCCGGCGGAGCGGAATCTGTTCGAGCCATGCAGCTTTTGCTTTTTCATTAACTACTTTTGTCATGTCGGTTTCAATGTATCCCGGTGCAACGGCGTTTACACGGACGCCGCGGCTTCCGACTTCCTTTGCAAGGCTTTTCGAAAAACCGATGAGTCCGGCCTTACTTGCCGAGTAGTTTACCTGACCGGCACCGCCATGAAGTCCGACAATACTTGCCATATTGATTATTGAACCATTCTTTTTATGAATCATGTCTCCCGAAACTATCTGCGAAACAAGAAAAGCTCCCGTCAGATTTATATCGAGAACCCGCTGCCAGTCTTCCATCTTCATTCTGAATGAAAGACCGTCTCTGGTTATTCCGGCATTGTTTACCAGGATATCGAATCCACCCGCTTCCGATAATGCGGCACGTACCACAGATGTCAATTCTTCGGCATTACCGACATCAGCGCATAGTTCATGAAATTTTACACCGTTTTTTTCGGCATACGCTTCCAGATCGGATTTCGCAGCAGATGGATGTGAACAGAGTCCCCATACTTCCGCACCGTTTTCCAAAAAGGTTTCGGTGATTTTCCGGCCGATTCCCCGGCTTGAACCGGTGACAAGTGCTTTTTTATTTTTCAGTAACTTCATAATAACTTTCCTCTTTACGTTCTTCTCAGAAAAAATGTGTGTTCAGAGTGCATTCACCGCATCGGCGGTATTGACCGGTGTACATGTCCATTTATCGGCAAATCCGGAATCACGCCAGAGTCCGGAAAGGACCTTTCCCGGTCCCGGTTCAATAAGGAACCACTCGCCGGAAATATCTCCGGTCAGCAATGATCCAAGAACCTTTTCTTCATCCGTCCATAAAACCGGATGTGTTAAATGTAATACGGCAGATTTTTTTGCTTCGCCACCTTTCAGTACCTTTTTTCCGGTTACGTTGCTGAATAACGGTATGTCAGGATCCTGGAACGGTATATCTACCAGTATTTTTTCAAATTCATCTGCTGCCTTCTGCATCAGCGGGCTGTGGAACGGTCCTGCTACAGCAAGCCGGATGAACCGGCGGGCGCCGGCCGCCTTACATTTAGCTTCTGCTTCATCAAGTCCGGCTGCTGTAGCAGACAGGACTGTCTGGCGGGCACTGTTCATATTGGCAGCATAGGTACCGCTGCAGGATGAAGCTATTTCCACAACTTTTTCCGGCGGTAATCCGATAACAGCTGCCATCCCGGGAGCATGTCCTTCGTTTTCGGCAGCAATGGATTCACAGACCCGCTGCATAATTTCGCCACGTTTTTTTACAACTTTGACCGTGTCTTCAAACGACAATACACCGGCTGCATAGAGTGCCGGGAATTCTCCCAGACTGAAGCCCATAGCCGCGGCAGGTTCAATATTTTTTTCTTTCAGAGCAGCCATAACAACGATAGATGCCGCAGTTATTGCAAGCTGGCTGCGATCACTCCTTTTCAGCGTATCGGCATCAGACTTCCATAACAGATCTGCAATATTTTCTTCCGCAATTTCAGAAATTCTATCGAGCGTTGTCCGCGCAGACGGAAACGCATCTGCGATATCCTGCATCATTCCCGGAAACTGGGCACCCTGTCCGGGAAAAAGGAATGCATATTTTTTAGTCATATCTTACCTCTTTTCACTGTATAAAATAAATGACAAATTATGTCATTATGTCATAATCTATCAATAAGAATAACATATTGTGAAAAAAAGTCAAGACAGCATGAAGAAAATATCAGGGATTCATCTTCTGTTTATAACGAAGCGGCGAGAGTCCTGTTTCCTGCTTGAAAATTCTGATAAAATGTTTGACATCGCTGAATCCGCTCCGGGCCGCAACTTCATAGACTTTATAGCACCCTTTCTCCAGCAGACGTTTAGAATTTTCAATACGTATTTTTTTAAGATACCCATTAAAATTCATACCGGTAGAAACTTTAAATTTCTCGGAAAAGTAGGTGTAATTTACCGAAACATAGTTAGCTACTATAGCCATATTAATATCTTTCACATAATTCTGTTTTATATATTCAACAGCTTTTATCACGAAAGGACAGGAAACACTGTTTCTGCGTAAAATTGCATTAAGATACAGAATATAATCGGCAATTGCGTGTTCCCATTCTTCTGTTGTACTGAATGATAAAACCGATTTTATCATCATCGCCTTCGACTGCAGATAGGTGTCACCTTCATGATACCTATTATATCGCCCTATAAACTCGTAAACAAAAACGGTATACAGGCAGTACAGAAAAGCTGCTTTTTCTTGAACCGTTTCGTCATAAATCCGGGAATCCGGCTGCTCAAAGAGAATGTTTACTTTTTCAGAAAGTACCGACTCATCCGTTATTCCGAGCTGCAGAAGGATTTTATCGACCTGGGCCGACACAGTTGAAAATTTTCCGTCGGAAAGATTTGTCGTATACCGGAAAACACGTACTTTTTTCTCGTCAGGCGTAACAAGGGAACAAAAGGAAATTCTAAATGCCTGCTGCTTCAGTATTTTTATATCGGCAAGCGAAGAAGATTTGCTGCTCACGCCGACAAAACAATCATACAGTTCGCCGCCGGAAAAAATCGTTTCTGCAAGGCCTGCTTCTATCAGTATGGAGAGATACGTTCCGGAATCTTCAAGAAGATGGCAGTTTTCGTCTTTCAGTTTTTCTGTATAAAACAAAAAATAATCAGGACCTCCCACAAGCAGACAGTAATAAGGTTTCCCGAACGGAATAGTACAATCCGAGTGCTTCTTCGGAATCCGCCCTGTCTCAACTATATTTTCAAGTAAAACCGTATTTTTTGCCTGTTTTTCTTTTCTGACCGCTGCCAGCACGGTGTTCATCACTTCGAAAAGTTCTTTTTTATCCACCGGTTTCAAAATATAGTTCAGGGCACCGTTTCTTATGGCTTCCTGTGCATATGTAAAATTACCATACCCGCTGAGAACTATCATTTTCGGCGGATTATCCATCTGGGAGACTTTATTCATGAGCCCTATACCATCTATAACCGGCATGCGGATATCTGTTATCATGATATCGGGTTTATTCTGCAAAATGCTTTCAAGCGCAAGCTGGCCGTTTCGGGCTTCGGACACTTCAAGGTCGGAAAACCGGTCCGTAAGAATTTTTTTCAGTCCGGCACGGGTCAGCCGTTCATCATCAGCAATAAGAACTTTTATCATTGCGGCGTCCCGCCTGTATAGGGAATCGGAATACATACCTCCGTTCCCGCTTCTTTTTTACTTCTAATTTCTATATTGAATTCTTTGCCGTAAAACACATGTAACCGTTCCTGAATATTCCGAAGTCCTATTTTTCCGGGCGCATTATGGATCGGATCAGTACCGGAATTTACATATTCCATGACTTTTTCCAATTCGTCTGCAGTCATGCCGTTTCCGTAATCCTGTATCTTCAACCACAGGATTCCGTTCTTTTTCTCTTCCTGTGCTGTTATTTTCAGTACGGCATCAATACCCTGCGGTTCTATTCCGTAAAAAAACGCATTTTCGACTACCGGCTGAATAAGCATCTTGAGAATCTCACAATAACGATATTCATCAGGTATATCGAGGACCAATTCTATCTTATAATCATTTCGTATATTCAAGATGGTAATATAGGACTGGATATATTCAAGTTCCTCCTCAAGAGTCACCCGGGAGAGCCGCCATCTGAGACAATACCGCATCATCTTTCCCAGAAGCGTTACGCTTTCGACAATATTTTCCTGATCGGCGAGTTCTGCCTGCATTTTTATGGTTTCAAGTACATTATACAAAAAGTGCGCATTTATCTGGTTCTGCATGGCTTTCACCTTTGTTTCCGTCAGCAGATTCTGTTCCTGCTTTATCTTTAAAATAAGTTCCCGCAGGTTAGCTGTTGTTTTATTGAAAGCTGCCGCCGTTTCAGCAACTTCGTCCGTACCGAGTACCGGAACCGTTACATTAAAATTGCCTTTGCGGACTTCTCTCAGCCCGTCCATTATAGTATACAACCGCGACATCATCAGACTGGTTGTTCCCTTGACGTAACTATAGACAAGAAGACCTATGGCGGCCATAGCTATAAAACTAATCACCCGGAAAACAACTATTTTATTCAAAACCGCGTCTATGGCGCATTCATGAATAAGAAAAAATCCCGTGGAAGGCATTTTTTCCCAGACGAACATCTTGTTTCCGCCCGAAGTCAGTATCATCTTTTTGCCTGTCGCCGCAGCCGGGAATTTCTGTAATTCAGCCTGAACCAGACTGACCGTACGGGAGTCCAGTATTGTATCAGCAGCAGGATTTTGCCGGGGATATACCGGTACGTCACCATAGAATAAAAAATTACGTGTCTTTTTTACGTTATTTTCGTACAGAAAAGGAAATATTTTATCCATTTCCATTGCAACCTGCAGATATCCGGTGTGCCGGTTGTTTGACAGGAGTTCCGTAGTAAATAATGCCGAAGGTTTTTTAAGCTGGTCAAGATTGCCCAGATACTCTGCCTTGTAATTGAAAACCCATTTTTTATCTTTAAAATCAGGATCAAGATGGGATTCGCTGAAAAGAATCGGCCATCTTTCAGGAATTGCAGGATTTGCCGTAAATACCCGGATACTATATACATCGGGAGAAAGAAAAACAATCCTTTCTATCTGCTCGGTCAGGGAAACAACCTTATTACGCATCTGTTCGATAGTCAGTTCACTATAATCTCCCAAAAAAGTAGTTATATGGGAGTTCCCTGCAACGGTACTTTGTATCTTATAAAACAGATCAATATGCGAGTCAAGCGTTTTACAGTAACCGTCTATTTCCGACTGCGCGTCGCTGACAACTTTATAGATATCGTGCCGCTGTAATAATTCAGTTCCCACAACTATCATAAGAAAAAAAGGAACAGCGACAATCAGCGTATACCGGTAAATCAGCTTTGCCGTAAAAGATTGTTTTCTCATAGGATAAGTATATCACAAACTTGTCTTTCAATATCCGGGGAAAAACATACGGTCCCCGGATCAGATTAAAACAGGTCAGGATTATAGACCGAGTTTCTTCTTATTACTGTTCAGAACAGATGTTTGATATGTTTGAACTTTATCCCATCCCTGGTCTTTTTTATAGGTCTGGAAATCCGTCCAAATTGTATCGAATTCGCTGTCCGATTTTGCAAGCAGCAGCCTGGGTAGAATTTCACCCCACTTTCGTTGTACAGCATCGTAAATAAGCGCTTCATCGGACCCAGGTTTGGCGGTCATATTATCATATTGTGCATAGGACATAACATAGGGACGAGTCCAGAGCTGCGGCTCAGCCAGAGACGGTGCGTATTCGATTCCCCACTGCTGCTGCCATGCAGTATCCATAAGCATCCAGTAGGTATACTGCACACCGATCTCAGTCTCCTGTTTGTTCTTGTCTTCGGAATCTATTTTTTTGACTTCCGGGGTAAGTTTCGGAATACCATCTTCAACCGTGTATGTCTTACCAGGAATACCGAAATTCGTATCCATCTGTCCCTCTTCACTGATGAGGTACGTGAGGAACTGAATTGCACGGGCTTTATCCTTACAGTTTTTAGAGATCAGAGTAATAGTCCATCCTGAAATTCCACTTCCGGCGAGCTTCGGATTATCCTTTCTGCTGTCTTCCGGTCCCGGTACGGCAATATAGATTGAATCCGGATCTTTTTCGTACAACGCATTCTGAGCCGCCTGCATATCCCAGTTCTGGTACATCATGCAGAAATAACGACCTTGAGCCGCTTTTTCTTCAATCTGGGAACGTTTATCGACGAACACATCCATGGGAATAAGCCCTTCGGAGGCTGCCTTTCTGAAGGTCTTCAGCCATCTGACATAATCGGGATTATCTATTCCGACGCTGACGTCCTGATATTTTCCGTTCACTTCCATTGGTGTCGCAAGAAAATGATTCAAATACACCCCAAGGCTTGTACTACCGATTTCTGTAAATTCCTGCATTCCAAGCGGAATAAGCGGCTGGTTATTTACCGTCGGGAACTTTTCTTTCGCAGCGCGAAGTGCGGCAAGGAAACCTTCCGGTGTCGTCATATCAGGGCTGCCGATTGCTTCATACATATCTTTACGGACAAGGAATGTTTCATTGGACGTAAGTTTGCCTTTGTATTTTTTGTAATCGTCCGGCGTATACGAAGCGTTCGGATATCCGTAGACATTGCCGTCGGCTTTTGTGTACCAGCCGAGTTTTTCGGGATTTGCGACTTTAAAGAAATACGGATCGTATTCGTCAGCAAGTTTGTTCAGCGGAAGTACCAGACCGGAATCAATCATCATGCCAACCTGGCCTTCCCACCAGCCGAGCGTAATAATATCAGGAAGTGTATCACCGGCTATCATGGAATTAAGTTTTTCCGCTTCGTTTCCTGCGGGAACTATAAAACGGACATCAACACCTGTTTTCTGTGTAATATATTTGGAAACTTCCGACTGTCCCCACTGACGGGCGAACCAGCTGAAATTTATATACCAGTCAAACTGAATCGGTTTATCCTTGTTCAATTTCCAGCCGGGTTCATTTTCCGTTCCCGCGACGGTACCGGACGAAGCAGTACTGTCTTTCTGCCCTTTTGCGGATACTGCGGTGAGCGCGAAAGACAGACACAGCAGCATTACCATAATTTTTTTCATAATTTTCCTCCTAAAGAAAATTCTTTCAAATTACCCTTTGATTGATCCTATCATTATTCCTTTCACAAAATATTTCTGAAGAAACGGATAAACACATACAATCGGTGCCGTTGTTACGACCATCGTCGCAAGTTTTACGGATTGAGAACTCACCTGCAATGCGCTTACACCGGCCGGCATGGCTACGACAGCTTTGGAACTTGAAGCACTGGCAACTACGCGGTACAGAAATGTCTGAATGGGCTGTAAATCGGGATTATTGATATACATAACCCCGCAAAAATAATCATTCCAGTGATAAACTCCCGTAAACAGTGCAATAGTAGCAAGAATCGGTTTCGATAGCGGCAGAATAATTCTATTAAAAATAGTCCAGTCGTTTGCTCCGTCAAGTTTTGCGGATTCTTCCAGGGAGGCCGGCATATCACGGAAAAAAGACATGAAAATAATTGCATTGTAAAAATTGAATAACGCCGGGATAATATAGACAAGGAAGGTATTATACAACTTAAGATTTTTCAATGTAATAAAATATGGAATTAATCCACCGCCGAAAAACATGGTAATTGTTCCGATTATAAGATAGAATTTTTTGCCCATAAGAGTTTTGCGGGACAACGCATATGAAACCATTGCCGTAAAAAACACATTTGTCACGGTTCCGATGAGAGTCCGCCATATAGTTATATTGAATGCTTTTATAATAGATTTATCCTGAAAAACAGTCACATAACTTTGAACAGTAAATTTACGCGGCCACCAGTAAATTCCTCCTCTCATAGCATCTGAAGAATCATTAAATGAAAGTATAAGCGTATACCAAACCGGATAAAGCGCAAGGAAGCAGATAAGCAGCATAATACCGGTAAGCAGCATGTCGCTTGTATGCATCCGGTTTAATTTCGAATGGCTATTGATCATACGGTTTCTCCTTGTTCTCTAGAATAACGAAACATCATTAAGTTTTTTTGTAATACCGTTTGCCATAAGCAAAAGGAAAAAAGCAATAATTGATTTAAAAAGACCTATCGCAGAAGCATACGAGAAACGCATGCTTTTCATTGCGACGTTGTAGATGAATATATCTATCACATTACTGCGGGGTGCGTTCAACGGGTTCCACAAAACAAGTATCTGATCGAAATTTGAATTAAGCAGCCCGCCGACGGCAAGAATGAACAGTATGACGACGGTACCTTTGATTCCCGGAAGCGTTATGGAAACAATCTGTCTGAATCTGCCGGCGCCATCGACTTTCGCTGCTTCATACAGAGAAGGATCAATACCGGCAATTGCGGCAAGGTAAATGATAGCATTCCAGCCAAGCTCTTTCCAGACATCGGAGGAAATGACAATTCCCCAGAAATATTTCGGATATGCAAGGTACGTTATTCCTTCTTTTATAATACCAGCCTTTATCAAAAGCTCGTTGACCAGTCCCGTATCGGAAAGCCATGTTGTAATAATACCGCCGAGTACGACCCACGACAAAAAATGGGGCAGATATGAAATAGTCTGTACCACTTTTTTAAACTGCATACTTTTTACTTCATTTAAAAGCAGGGCGAAAACAATAGGAAGCGGAAACGAAATACATAATTTTATAAGGCTTATCCCCAGCGTATTTATCATGACATTAACAAACTGGGAATCTTTTACGAATTCGATGAAGTGCTGCAACCCGTGCTGGGTAGCCCACGGCGATTTTAAAAATTTCAGGCTGAAAAGAGACTGCGTAACCATATAATTTTTTTTAAATGCAATAATCAGACCGTACATAGGAATATAATTAAAGATAAGCATCCACACGACTCCGGCAAGCGCCATCATCTGCAGATACTTTTCTTCTTTAAGTCTGACCAGAAAAGATTTTTTTTCCAAACTTTTTTTATCCATTGCGACCTCACAGATTACAAAAAGTATACCAGTTGTCTGTCGATTCCCTCCAGAGTACTAAATTTCAAAAAAGTGTCTTTTTTTCTGATTTCGGTATCCTCAGCCGGAAGTTTCATTGACAGCAGCCGTCTTCCCTCATATTCTTTCGATAACATAAAAATCTCTTCACGGAGTCTATGAAATGGAGTTAAAATCTAAAACTATCGAACAGGGTCAGCGGACAGCTCCGGAGCATGTTTCCGGTACCATAATCAGAAGGGACGGAGAAACCTGGTATGTACTCAGAAATGTCAACGCGATACCGCCATTTTTCATGACGATGACATCTTCTTCCGACATCTGGAATTTTATCTGGTCCGACGGCTCCCTGTCAGCCGGAAGGAAGGACTGTGATCATGCAATTTTTCCCTATTATACCGCGGATAAAATATATGATATGGGATCCTGTACCGGAAGTTATACGGCACTAAAAATTCCTGCACCGGACAGTTCCTGCACGTATCTCTGGGAACCGTTTGCACGGGAAACCTCATGGAAAACAGTACGGACGCTGTATAAAAACAGTCTGGGATCGCGGATTATCTTCGAAGAAGATAACAAAGATCTATCGCTCATATTTTCTGTTGAATGGACTTCAAGCGAAAAGTACGGCCTTATCCGTTGTTCACGAATTATGACGACCGGCAGTACTGCTGTCCGGATGCAGATACTGGACGGTAGCAGGAATATACTGCCGGCATGTACGACAAGTGACTTTCAGAATAATAACAGTGTTCTGCTCGATGCTTATAAAAAAACCGATCTTGACGTACAAACAGGCCTCACCATGTTTTCGCTTTCATCAGTCATTACCGATAAAGCGGAACCAAGCGAAGCACTCTTTGCTAATACCGCATGGTTTTCGTGCGATGCGCCTGTCTATCTTGATCCTGAAACTCCGAGTTTTTTTGCAGAGAATAAAAAGATTCAGACCGGTACGGTACTGAAAGGGAAACGCGCCTCCTGTTATACGATACAGGATATAACGGTGAAGCCAAATGCAGCGGGGAAAAAATGGTATCAGGTATTTGATACCTCGCTTGAAATTTCGGCCGTACGCAGACTGCAGCACGAACTTGGAGACCGGGAAAAATTGACGGCAGAACTGGAACGTGACATTGTACAGGGAGGTAAACTTCTGGAATCGTATGTCGCTGCGGCGGACGGTCTGCAGCATACGGCCGATGATCTTATATGTATGCACCATAAGGCAAATGTTCTTTTCAATATAATGCGCGGAGGAACATTTGTCGAAAACAATACAATTCACATGGATGATTTCCTTACTTTCACGGAAACAAAAAACAGGTTTCTCGCAAAAAAGATAAAAAATTTACAGTCCGTAAAAACTTCAGGCAGGACGGTCACGTATACCCGTCTGGAGCTGATTTTCCGTGAAGCAGACGATCTTCACCTGTATCGTCTGTATCTCGAATATCTTCCGCTGTCATTTTCACGCAGACACGGCGATCCGAGCCGTCCCTGGAATCGTTTTTCCATCCGGATAAAGGATGCACAAAAAAACAATATCTTAAATTACGAAGGCAACTGGCGCGATATATTCCAAAACTGGGAAGCTTTAGCCATGAGTTATCCCGTCTATACAACCTCCATGATTGCTTTATTCCTGAATGCCGTAACGGCCGACGGATATAATCCGTATCGAATTTCAAAAAGCGGCATCGACTGGGAAATTCCCGATCCCTTTAATTCATGGTCGAATATAGGGTACTGGAACGATCATCAGATAATTTATCTTTGCAAGCTGCTGGAACTTCAAGACAGGCTCGATGGAACGATACTTTCAGATATGCTGGATACCAGTCTTTTTACAACAGCCGACGTTCCCTATAGAATAAAAGGCTGGGACGCACTGCTTGAAAATCCCCGTGATACCATATTTTTTGATAAGGATCTTGACAGCCGCATCAGAAATCAGATTGCGGTAACCGGAACCGATGCAAAACTGGTCTGTACTGCTGAAAACATTCCCGTACTCGTTTCACTTACAGCAAAACTGCTGCAGCTTATTCTTACCAAACTTGCAAATTTCGTCAGCGGCGGAGGAATATGGATGAACACGCAACGGCCGGAATGGAACGACGCAAACAATGCACTTGCCGGCTGGGGACTGAGTATCGTAACACTGTGCTATGTGCGCAGGATGACGGTTTTTATGAAAAAACTATATACTGAAACGAAAAAAAACGACTATACCGTACCAGCCTGCGTCGCCGGATTATTCGAAACCATCGCAGAATTATATACACATAACAAACCTGCTGTACTCCAGGATCCCGGGACCCGTATGATTTTTTCAGAACAGTGCGGCAGAGCCTTCGAAAACGAACGGACAGCACTCTACGCGGATCCGGCTGAGGCACTCAGTACCACGGCGGCGATCAGCAGAAAAGCCGTGCTTTCCGCTCTTGATTCATTTATGATTCATATAGATTACACTCTCAATCTGAATAAAAGAAAAGATGGTTTGTATCACTCCTACAATACGCTTGTGATTACCGGAAACGGAATGGAAATAAACCATCTTCAGGAAATGCTGGAAGGACAAGTAGCCGTACTTTCATCCGGAAAACTTTCATCAAAAGAGGCGGCGGAACTGTACGACGTCATAAAAAACAGCAGATTACATGAAGAAAGGAACCACAGTTATATGCTCTATCCCGATAAGGAATTACCTTTTTTTACCAGTAAAAATAATGTCGACAGAGAAGATGCAGTAAAAATCCCCATTCTTGCCGGTGAACTTTCAGAAAACAGAACGCTGCCTGCAGAACAGACAATCATATATACGGATTCTGAAGATGCAGCAATCTGTCATTTTAATCCGGCTTTCAGAAATTCTGCAGTACTTTCTGCTGCACTCAAAAGAAAATATGAAAACTGCAGCAGAAATGAAAACCAACGAATTCTTGCATTATACGAAAAGACGTTTAACCATAAGAATTTCACGGGACGGTCAGGAACTTTTTATGCATATGAAGGGCTCGGTTCAATATACTGGCACATGGTAGCAAAACTGCTGCTCGCAATACAGGAGGCCTATATGAGTACCCCTGATACGACGGCAGATAAAGAGGTACAGCACGAGCTCGCCATGGCATATTATGACATCCGCTCGGGAATCGGTTTTAATAAAAATCCGGAACTTTACGGAGCCGTTCCGACCGATCCCTATTCTCATACTCCGTCGGGTCAGGGTGCAAAACAGCCGGGCATGACCGGACAGGTAAAAGAAGAAATCATTACACGATGGGGAGAACTTGGTACCATTATACAGAATGGAATACTGAGAATAAGACCTTCTCTGCTGCGGCGAAAAGAGTTTGATGCCGGAGGACAGCTGGAGTTTACCAGATTCGGTACAAAGTTCGTCTATCTGCTCGGCAGGAGTGAAACGATGAAAATACAGATCAACGATGGCAGACCGGAAACAGCAGAAGCGCTTACACAACAGGATTCAAGGGAACTCTTCTGCAGAACCGGTACCATCAAAAAAGTAACGGTCAGCATTCCGGCGTCGGCAGTTCTCGCGTAAAACCGGAATAGAACGGATTATACCTTTTCCATAGCCTGATCTATGTCGGCGATAATATCGTCGATATTTTCAAGTCCGCAACTGAATCGTACCATTCCGCCGTCAATTCCGGCTGCAACAAGCTGTTCGTCGGTAAGCTGCCGGTGCGTAGCAGAGGCCGGATGCAGTACGCAGGTGCGTATATCTGCGACGTGCACCTCATCAGTTGCAAGCTGTAATGCATCCATAAAACGCTCTGCTGCATCACGGCCGCCTTTTATGCTGATAGTTATAACACCGCAGGCTCCGTCGGGAAGATATTTTTGGGCCAGTTCATAATATTTGTCTCCCTTCAGACCCGGATACGATACGGATACAACTTTCTTACAGGTACTGAAATAACCGGCTACGGCAAGCGCATTCTTGCAATACTGCTTCATCCTCACCGCAAGTGTCTCCAGTCCAAGGTTCAGCAGAAACGCCGAATGGGCAGAAGGGAAGCACCCGAAGTCGCGCATGAGCTGGGTACGTGCTTTTATAATATAAGCCGCCCGTCCGTACGTTTTTGTATAAACAAGTCCGTGATAGCTTTCGTCCGGTTCAACAAAATCGGAAAATTTACCGCTCTCTTTATATGCTTTCATCCAGTCAAAGTTGCCTGAATCAACAATGACCCCGCCGCCCTGGATTGCATGACCATCCATATATTTCGTTGTCGAATGAACAACAATATCTGCTCCCCACTCAAACGGACGGCACAGAACCGGAGTTGCAAACGTATTGTCAACAATGAGCGGAACGTTATATTCATGTGCCGCCTTTGCCCACGTCTCGATATCGAATACCGTCAAAGCAGGATTCGCTATCGTCTCGCCGAACACAGCTTTTGTATTTGATTTAAAGGCCCCCAGCAGCTCATTATATGACGCGTCAACGGGAACCCAGATACATTCAATACCAAGTTTTTTTAAGGTAAATCCGAAAAGGTTCGTTGTTCCACCGTAGATTGCGGAACTTGCAATAAAACTGTCCCCTGCCGAACAAAGGTTTAATATGGAAAGAAGCGAGGCTGCCTGTCCGCTCGTCGTCAGCATGGCCCCGACACCACCTTCAAGATCCGCTATTTTTTTCTCAACGGCATCGCAGGTGGGATTGGCAAACCGCGAATAAATATACCCTTTTGTCGGATCATCAAAAATAGACGCAACCTGTTCACAGGAGTCATATCGGTATGTCGTACTCATTACGATCGGCATAACACAGGGATCGCCATTTTGAGGCGTATAGCCAGAGTGCAGACATTTTGATTCAATTCTCATAGTAAGCCTTCCTGAAATTTTACATATATGGGGACACTTCCAAACGTCAGACGAGTTTTGAAAGTGAAACCTTCCTGTAGTACAAAGATTTATAAATATTTTTAAAGCAAAGATCTATAAATTTCTGTAAAGCCAATTGCAAAAGTCAACAGCTTCTTGCAATTGATTCATGTGCTATAGATTATATTTTAATGGAACTAAAAAGTATAGTACAAAGAAAGGTTATTCTTTTACCGAAACCGGTCACGCAGGAATCCTGAAAATAATGCTGGTTCCGTTACCGAACGTACTTTCTGCTGCGACAGACCCGCCCATAACATTCATAATGACTTTCACGATTGAGAGTCCTAAGCCCGAACCGCCTTTGCTCCGGTTATGCGACGGATCACCGCGGTAAAACCGTTCGAATATATGCGGCAGTGCCTCAGGTTCTATTCCGGGTCCATTGTCGCTCAGCACTATGGAAACTTCATTCTGTACCGGGATTACTTTTATGGTAATGACCGGCGGCTTCCCGGCAAATTTTATACTGTTTGAAACGACAATCGTCAGGGCCTGGTATAAAAGTTCGTCGTCAAATACCGCCGTCTGGCCACGCGGACAAACGAGTTCAAATTCGCAGTCCTTTCTCCATGCTTTTGTATCCTGTTCAAGGCGGGAGAAAAGCGGATAAAGTTCAGCACGTCCTGCAGAGGCGGCAGATTTTCCGTTTTCCAGCCGTGAAATCTGCAACAGATTGGAAATAATAGTTTCCATCGAATGAACTTCACTAATCAGCAGTGCCAGAGATTTTTCGAATTGAACAGGATCATCCTTTCCCCAGCGTCGTATAAGATTCGCATGGCCGAGAACCACTGCGAGCGGCGTCTTCAATTCATGTGACACATCAGAAGTAAAACGACGTTCCCGGTCAAAATCAGATTTAAGCCGGGAAAAAAGATCATTGAATGTAACGGCAAGTGTATCAAGTTCATCGCCTCTGCCGGAAAGCGGCAGCCGTTTGTCAAGATTTTCGCTACCGATACGGGCTGCTGCTTTTGTCATTTGTTTTACGGGATTCATAGTACTCCGGGTTATAAGCAGCGCCGCAAAATAAGAAATAATAAGTAACGGAACTATCAGAATAAGCAGAACCGGCGGCACCCCGCGCAGAATATTCTGCGCGGTATCATGATCAAGGCTTATGGCAGCCTGAATTATATAGGTGGTTAATCCGGCAGAAACCTCTTCAGCGTCATACAGAATATCCAGATCACCGTCTATGTAGTAATCTTTCTGCCGGTACCGCAGACTTTTTCCACGGGTTAAAGGCAGCAGTGGCAAAAAAGGATCATTAGATTGAAAAACTTTCTTTGTCTCCGACTCATACACGGTAAATGAAATATAATACGGCAGATCATTTGCCGGCATCATTCCCTGCGGACCGGAAAACCGCATCATACCGCCTCCAGGCATCATGGTTTGTCCGTTCTGGCCTCTATGCATGGTAGCCATAAAAAGACCGTCAGATAACCGGCTTACCGCAGTCTCCAGAACATGTTTCTGTCCGGTACGAATTCTCATCCGCAGCATAAGAACAAATATAATTGAAAGCAAAATTATTATGGTAGTGATAAGCAGAGAAAACTGAATGGCAAGACGATTTGCAGTTGAAACAGGTTTTTTTTTCATAGCATAAAATCCGTCAGTCTGTATCTTTTACTATATATCCGGAACCTCTAACCGTCGAAATATATTCTTCGTTCGACTTTTCATCAATTTTGGAACGCAGGTATCGTACATAGACATCGACGGAATTCTCTTCAATATAGTGATTGCTTCCCCATACCTCCGAAATAATCGTATCGCGGGAAAGAACGGTATTCTTGTGCCCGACCAGTGTTTTTAGCAGAAGGAATTCCGTTCGTGATAAATCGACCGGCTGCCCTTCCAGCAACACTTCCATTTTGCCCAGATTAATTTCCAGATTTTTTACCCGCAGTTCGGACGGTATTCCCTGAGCGTCCGCTGCCCTCCGCATTACGGCCCGCATTCTGGCAAGCAGTTCTTCAATCTCAAAGGGTTTCGCTATATAGTCGTCAGCTCCGGCATCCAGTCCGTTTACTTTGTCATAGGTTTCATCCCGTGCCGTAACGAGAATCACCGGAACGTGTGAAATCTTTCTGATACGCCGTAATACCTCAAGTCCGCTCAATTCAGGAAGCATTATATCGAGCAGAATAATATCAGGATCTTCTTTTTCATATACAGAAAGTGCAGTTCTGCCACTTTCCGCAGAAACGACGGAAAATCCTTCATGTTCCAGTTCCAGCCTGACAAAGTCAGCAATGCCGCGATCGTCTTCAACGACAAGAACTTTCTGCATCCGTATCCTCCATGTCAGTTCTGTTTTCGTAGACAAATTCGACGCCGACCATAATGTCGCCAAAATGTCGTTGTTTCAGAGGCTGTTTATCAAATGATTTCATTTCCGGAAAATCTATAGAATAAATAATCTTCTTTTTATCTTTTACCGGAAATCTGATGAGAAAGGTGTTCCCTGCACGGCTGAACTTTATTGTTGCCGTCTTATCCAGTTCATCATTATTTATCTGCATCTGCTCATAAGCAAAACTATCAGGATCCAGCGGAACATTGAATGATACCTGCAGCTCCATCATTCCGTTATCTTTTTCCGTAATTAAAATACGCCGGACATAGAAATCATCTGAATTCCAGAACATTCTGCGCCCGTGAAAAGACATTTCCATACCATCGAACGGAACCGGCGGCTGTGGTTTCCAGCCGGTAGTATTTTCAGCGAAACTATAATACACGCCGACGGAGAAAATAAACAGTAAAAATCCAATAATCCGCCTAATCCTTCCTTTCATATAAAAAAGTATAAAACATTTTTTAATATTTGTATTGTCTTTTTCGATTAGAATTCTTTAATCTTCTTCAAATCTTTCTCTCATGCAGGGAGCCCTGAAAATGAGTATATTTACAACTGTCAGGCGGGAAGCACTAAATCAAACCGCCTGCAGGAGCACACAATGAAAAAGACATTTATCAGACAGGCAGCTGTAGTAACAGTTTTAGTAGGAATGGCTACCGTACCGATTTTTGCGGCAGGAATAACAAGAGGAGCTGGAACCGGCTATAACAGAGGAAATTTCAATGAAAGAGATGAGGGTTTCCGCGGCCCAAGAAACTTCGGTCCTGAGATTATGGGAACGATTGACGGCGTCGATGCAAAGACCGGAATCATCACGATTGAAAACGCAGACGGCAATAAAGAACAGATTCACTATAATCCGACGACAAAAGTTTATAATTTCACCGATTTTACACCGGCAGATGATTTCTGCGGAGCCGGTATGGGACAGGGGCTGGGACCAGCTTTCGGGAAAGGAACAGGCCCCGGAATGATGGGGCTGGGAACAACACCGGCAAATTCTTCCGTTACTAATGGCACACAAAAACAACTGCTCGATCAGCGGGACGAATTCCTGAAAGAACGGGAAGCAGCTGTTGAAAAATTCACCGCTGAACTGGAAAAACGCCAGATGAAAATCAGCGATTTGAAAAACGGTGACTGGATTCAGGTCAGAGCATATCCCAGCGATACCAGAACAGTCGAGTCCAGAATGATACGTGTTTACCGATAACTGATCAGTTTTTACCAGCGATCCGGTACCTGTATGGTACCGGATTTTTTTTAAAATTCGTCTATCAGTCTGTTGAACACGTCGCTGGGCCGCATCGCCCGGTCGGCACGACTGTTTTCAGGCAAATAATAACCGCCGATATCGACAGGTTTCCCCTGCACAGCAATAAATGTACTGCAGATTTCTTTTTCATGCGCCTCCAGCTGTTGAGCCAGCGGCATAAAAACATTTCTTAATTCTTCATCCGTTGTCTGCTGTGCTAGTGCCCGCGCCCAGTATACGGTGAGGTAAAACTGTCCGGTACGATTATCCTGTTCCCCGCACTTCCGGGAAGGGCCCTTTCTGTTCTCAAGATATTCTGAAGCAGCAGTATTGAGTGAATCGGATAGCGTCAGTGCGTGACGGCGTATTTTTTCATCAGTTGTCTTTTCAGCCGTCTGGCTGAATGATTCGGCAAGGGCCAGAAATTCTCCCAGAGAATCCCACCGCAGATGATTTTCAGCAATAAACTGCTGAACATGCTTCGGTGCCGAACCGCCGGCTCCGGTTTCATAAAGTCCGCCACCTGCCATAAGAGGGACAATTGACAGCATCTTTGCGCTCGTTCCCACTTCAAGGATGGGAAATAAATCGGTCAGATAATCCCTGATAATATTACCGCTGGCAGAAATAACATCGTGCCCGGCCGAAATCTGTTCCATGGTAAATTCACAGGCTTTATCAGGACTCAGAATACGGATGGAAAGATCTTCTGTTTTTACTGCAGAAAGACCGGTTTTAACACGATTCAGAACAGCACGGTCGTGAGAACGATTTTCATCCAGCCAGAATACAATTTGCTGCCCCGTAGTACGTCCCCGTTTTACCGCAAGTCGTATCCAGTCGGAAACAGCATCGTCTTTTGTCCGGCATATTCTGAATATATCACCGTTTTCTACCGGTTGTTCAAGAAGTACGGTACCATCGGAGCCAAGCAGCGCAATGCGTCCGGTCCCGATGGCTTTAAACGTCGTATCGTGGGAACCGTATTCTTCTGCTTTTCGTGCCATAAGTCCGACATTTGAGACAGTTCCCATAACAGCAGGATTAAAGGCTCCGTGTTTTTTACAATATTCCACGACGGCACGGTAAATTCCTGCATAAGAACGGTCGGGAATCATAAAAATCGTATCCTGCAATGTTCCTTCTGCATTCCACATTTTACCTGAATTACGGATTGCAGCCGGCATTGAAGCATCGATGATAATATCGCTCGGAACATGAAAATTACTAATACCTTTTTCGGAATCAACCATTGCAACTGCAGGACCCCGTTTAAAACAAGCCGTTATTTCGTTCTTTATAGCATCCTGTGTTGCAGCCGGCAGAACTGAAATTTTTTTATATAAATCTCCCAGTCCGTTATCAGGATTTACTCCGGCCGTTGTCAAATCACGGCTGTATTTTTCGAATAATGATGCAAAATAAACGGAAAGTGCATTACCAAAAATAACAGGGTCGGAAACCTTCATCATCGTGGCTTTCAGATGCAGCGACAGCAACAGCTGCTGCTGTTGCGCCTTCTCCATTTCTTTTTTGTAATACGTACGAAGCGCTTTGCAATTCATCACAGCCGCATCAATAATTTCATCTTTTTCAAGAGACAGATCTTCTTTGAGTACCGACGTTTTTCCGTCCTCAGCAGTAAAAACGATACTGGCCGTATCCGGTTGCAAAATCTCAATGGTTTTTTCACTACTGTAGAAATCCCCTGAAGACATACTGTCAACACAGCT
>JALCCK010000009.1 GCA_022640795.1 Treponema sp. | reverse complement strand
CTTGTCTGGAAAAAATCCCGGTTTCTTTCTGCTATTGCCCGGCTGTTTCTGAAAGAAATACAGGCTGAATTTGACCGGGTTAGTAAAAACGTAACCTGACCGTGTGATATTTTTTTCAGACAGAATACACGGATGATGCTGTTCTGTAGAAATATTCAGGGCCTAATTGAATAAATATTTTATCGAAATGGAATACTGAAAACCACCCTTACCGTATTTGTCGAAATTCGGATAATTTTCGGCACCGCTGATAATGAAATTGTACCCCGTGTTCAGATCAAAAAGAAGTTTCGGGAACGGATAGTATTTCCATCCCAGAATCGAGCAGAAATAAATTATAGTGTCATTTGTTTTATCGGGAAGAACTCCTGATCCGAAATAATTCAAAAAATCAGTCGAAATTCCGAGGCCGAAGTATAGATTTTTCAGATCGGGATTAAGAAAATAATACTGGGTAAATAACGCCAGGTTTACCGTTGTACAATAGATATCTTCAACCGTCGTTTTAAATGTCATGTGTCCGAATTCCCCTTTTACGGACAGATGATCGATAACCAGTTGTTCGTATACAAGGCCCAATCCCCAGCCGTTATTCGTTAAACCGATTCGTGCATAGTTAAGATCAAAAGAAAAAAGATGTGTTATTCTGTCTTCTGCATATGTCGCAAAACAGAGGCTCATAATGACCGATACGATAAAAAGTTTTCTCATCATAAGGAATCTATGTTATTTTCTGACCGATCAGCATGAATACTGGATAAGTCCGGTGTATTTCTCCTACCAGTTTTTCATTTGTATGAACCGTTTCGTTGAACAGAATTCTGCAGCCATTTTTCTCGAGCAGGTCGATCAGTACCGATCTTTCTATTCCGTTATGCGGAACAGTTTCCGGATAGTGGAAGCTTCCGTCTTCCGGATCCATATCACACAGGCAGATGTATCCTTTTTTTTCAGTATGGTTGATCAGGTTGACGACTGTACCGGAGAGATCTTCAATATGATGTAATGCGAGTAATGAGAGAATCAAATAGTATGTACCCGTAAGTGGAATTATGTCAACGTTTACGGTTTTACAGTGCCTGTATCCTGCTTTTTCTATTTTTTCACGAACCTTTTTCAGCATACCTTCCGATGTATCTGCAAAGGTTATGCTGTCGACCTGCTCTGCAAAACAGAATCCGAACAATCCTGTTCCGCAGCCAAAATCAAGAAGTGAGGAATTCCGTGGAAGGGGGATCTGTTGTTTCAGTTTTTCAGCTATCTGGCCGGCCCTGCTTATTCTGTATTGGCTTGAATCCCATCGTCCTGCCCGGTTATCAAAAAAATCACTCATTGTAAAATCCTTTTCTGGTCATATCGATTTACAAAAATTGTAACATATAACAGAAAATCAGCATACGGTTGAAAACTGATTTGATCACTTTTTTCAGAAAATTACGGTGACGGTCGTATTCTGATACTCTTTCAGAAGGAACCGATCCGTGGTAGACTTAAAGATATGAATCCGATAATTTCAGGAGAACATCTCCGTTTTGCGTATGAAATAAACGGACGGCTCCGTCAGGCACTTGACGATGTCGGGCTTCAGATACAGAGCGGATCATTTTCCGTTCTGCTGGGGGCCAACGGGTGTGGAAAAACTACACTGCTGAAACATTTTAATGCGTTGCTGCGGCTTCAGTCCGGCAGTCTGCAGGTCGCCGGTTTTGACGTGGCAGATGAAAAAAATTTGATACAGCTTAGAAGAATGTGCGGAATGGTTTTTCAGAATCCTGATAATCAGTTTGTTTCATCTGTACTTGAAGAAGATATAGCGTTTGGTCTCCGGAATTTCGGCTTTCCAGAGCAAGTTATTGCCGGGAAAGTGTCCAGGGCGTTGCAATTCGTAGGGCTTGCCGGATACGAGAAGAGGGCGCCGTATTCACTTTCCGGCGGACAAAAACAACGTGCTGCGCTCGCGGGAGTTCTTGTTCTGGAACCGGAATTGATTCTGCTTGATGAGGTGACTTCGATGCTGGATCCGGAAGGACGCAGAGACGTTTTGCAAATAATAAACTCCCTGCATGAAAAAAAGAAAACGATTGTAATGGTTACTCATTACGTGGAAGAAGCACTGTATGCTGACCACGTTTTTTTGATGAAGGACGGACACATAACGAAATCTGGTACTCCACGGCAGATTTTAACGGATAAATTTTGTCTGGAAGAAAATCTGCTTGAACCGCCGTTACCGGTGCGGATGTTCTATGATTTGCAGCAGCGCGGCATTCGTCTTACCCGCTGTCCTTTGACTGATACAGAACTGGTGGAACAGATATGCCTGTTGAAGTAACTAATCTTTCATATACGTACCGGAATGCAGCCGGTGAGACGGTAGATGCGCTTGATGATGTTACGTTGCATATAGATGACGGAGAATTTGTCGGTCTTATCGGTCGTACCGGCTGCGGAAAATCAACGTTGCTTCAGCTTATGGCAGGCCTTGATGTACCTTCCGGCGGTACAGTCTTTCTTGACGGCGATGATATAAATGCCGTCAGGTATAACAGAACAACGTTACGGGAACGGATAGGTATTGTTTTCCAGTTTCCAGAAATTCAACTTTTTTCGTCTACGGTTGAAGAAGATGTAGCATTCGGTCTTAGACAGCGGGGATTTTCCGGCCCGGAAATTCAATTACGGACTTCACGTGCACTCGAAACAATGGGGTTTGATTTTGAAACGGTCCGGGGGCTTTCACCGTTTGTCCTGTCCGGCGGAGAAAAAAGACGTGCAGCCGTCGCTGGAATTTTTGCTGGTGATCCGGGAATACTGCTGCTCGACGAACCTCTTGCAGGTGTTGATTCATGCTTCCGCCGTTCATTCATGAAAATGATTTGCGAATTGAATAAATCGGGTAAAACAATTATTATGGTATCACATAATATGGATGTCCTAGGCGAGTATGCCGAACGGATCATTGTTCTTGATGCCGGCAGGGTTATCGCAGACGACCGGCCGCCTGTTATTTTTTCAGATAGAGCATACATGCAGTCGCTGCATCTCTGTGTAAGCGGACCCCGTCGTATTGCCGACAAACTGCTGAAAGCAGGCGTTCCGGTTTCAACGCAGATAACCGGATACCGGGAACTGCTGGATGAACTGACCACGGTACTTTCCGGAAAAGACATGGACGGAGAAGCTTAATGAATCGTATGCCGACGGGAATGTATGTTTCCGGTAATTCTTTGCTGCATCGCAGCGATGCCCGGCTGAAAATCCTCTCATTTTGTCTCGTACTGACTGGTGTGTTTGCAGCCCGCTCTGCTGGTTCCTGGCTTTGTGTTGTGGTACTGCTGTCTCTGATACTGGCAATCAGCAGATTACCATTGCTGACCCTTTTTTCACCGGTGTTGCGGATGAAAAGTTTTATTGCTGTTGTATTTCTGATGAATGCGCTTTTTTTTGACGGCTCGGGAGAACTTTGGTCGTGGTGGATTTTCCATATATCGCGGGGAGGTCTTTTTCGCGGATGTTTCGTTACGGGAAAATTTCTTCTTGTTGTGATCGCTGGAAATATTCTGACATGTACGACTACGCCGATGGCGTTTACGAGTGCGATCCGGTGGTTTATGCAGCCGCTCAGATGGCTGCATGTACCGGTGGATGAAATTGCACTGATTCTTAGCGTTGCACTGCAGTTTATTCCGATACTTATGCAGGAGACGGACCGGATCAGAATGGCTCAAATTTCACGTGGTGCAAAATTTGAAAGCCGGAAATTTTCAGAAAGAACAATCAGTGCACTTTCGCTTTTTATACCGGTTTTTGTGACGGCTTTTAAACGGGCAGACGAACTCTCTACGGCAATGGAATCCCGCGGATACGGCTGTTCCGGTCATATATAATTTGATTCCGTGTAACAGCGGGCTATTTTTGTTATTTGTCAGGAGGATAAAAATGGATGGACTTTCTCAGGTAAAACGTTCTGTTTTTACGGCTGTGTGTATAGCGCTTTGCGTGGTTTTGCCGATGGCTTTTCATGCGGTGCCGCGTGGCGGAAATATTTTTTCACCGATGCATATACCCGTCTTTCTTGCAGGACTCATCTGCGGCGGCGGGTATGGTTTGCTGACCGGCATTCTGGGGCCTCTGCTTTCAACACTTATTACCGGTATGCCGGCGTTTGGATTTATGCCGGTCATGATGGTCGAACTTGCCGCCTACGGACTGTTTTCCGGTATTGCTTTCCATTTTATCAGAACAGGCCATGTCTACGGAGACTTGTACGGCAGTCTGCTGACAGCAATGATTGTCGGTCGCATTATTGCAGGATGTGCCCGGGCACTGATTTTTGCACCTGGTAAATTTACGATGGCTGCATGGATTTCCGGTTATTTTGTCGGAACTCTTCCCGGAATCATACTTCAACTGGTTGTTATTCCTCTTGTTTATGCTGCATTGTACCGGGCAGGTCTTATTCCGTCGCGGTATCTGAAAAAAGTGCAGACAGAAGAGACTCTTCATTAAAACCTGATTTTCGGCAGATTCTTTTGTCATCTGTGAATACCAACCCCTGCCTGATTTTTTGAGGAGCTGAGGAGCTATAGAATGGATAGTACGGTACTCTGTACGGAGATTAAAGTACGTGTGGACAGTCTTCGGAAGCAATCAGACGCTGTCATTGTTATTGCTATTGACGGGCGTGCTGCTTCCGGTAAAACGACCTTTGCGGAAAAGCTTTCGTCCGTACTATCAGCCGGTGTTGTTCATCTGGATGACTTTTTTCTTCCTCCAAAACTGAAAACGTCGCAGCGTCTTTCAACTCCCGGTGGTAATATAAATTATGAACGTTTTATCCATGATGCACTGCCGTATATTCGTGATCCCCGTCCGTTTTCCTATCCGGTATATGATTGCAGGGTAGATGAAATACATGAATCCCGGACCGTTCCGGCCGGGACGGTCCGGATTGTTGAGGGAGTTTACAGTTTTCATCCCGCTTTTGGAAATTACGCCGATATCAAACTTTTTATTGATATAGACGCAGCTGAACAGAAAAACCGTATTCACCGGCGGAACGGAGAACCTCTGGAATATAAATTTCTGCATGAATGGATACCGCTTGAAGAGCACTATTTTGCTGCTCTTTCTGTTTCAGCTGCTGCTGATAGGATTTATACGTTGTAGAGCCTTGCTTTTCAGCAAGCAGAGTCAAAATTTAACGAATTTTTAAAAAAAAACTTGACAGATGAGAATTTCCGGCTGATAATAATAAACCAGAAAGGAAAACGTTTACTTAAAGGTATTATGTATGTCGGATAGTAAGTCAATATTTGATATAGCAAAAAAGGCTAATGTCTCAATCGCAACGGTGTCCCGTGTCATTAACGGGCAGAAAGGCTATAGTGAAAAAACAAAACAGAAAGTCATGGATGCCGTTAAAGAATGCGGATACCGGCCGAATGCAAATGCTGTCAGACTGCGGACTTGTAAAAGTTTTTGCATCGGGGTTCTTGTTCCTGATA
Source organism: Treponema sp. (assembly GCA_022640795.1). Classification (GTDB taxonomy): domain Bacteria; phylum Spirochaetota; class Spirochaetia; order Treponematales; family Treponemataceae; genus Treponema_D. Next base: position 56,482 of record JALCCK010000009.1, on the reverse strand, counting down.
TAACCAATGAGTTCTTTGCAAAGATTGTCCGTGAACTGGAAAATTTTTTCATAGGACTGAAGTATACGTTGATAATCTGCGATTCAAACGAGGACATTGAGAAGGAAAATCTTCAGATAAACAAATTGTTGAATTTGGATATCGACGGGATTATCTATATATCAGGACAGGAGCAACTTGGAAATATCAAAAAAATATCAAGTATTCCGGTCGTGTACATAGATCGCCGGCCTCAGAATGCCAATGTACTGATCCGTTCTGATAATGAGCGGGGAGGTTATCTGGCAGTCCGTGAGCTTATCAATGATGGCTGTAAAAAAATCATTATTGCACGTGATCCTCGAAATGTTTCCACGATCATAGAGCGAAAAAATGGATATTTACGGGCACTGAGCGAGAGTGCTATTCCGTTTAATGCTGATATGGAGGTAATTTGCCGTCCTGATTACGACAGTGCGAAAAAAATGATAGAAAATCTTATTTCAGAGCAGGGGTGTTATTTTGATGGTATTTTCTGTACCTGCGATATGATGGCACTGGGGGTTCTTAACGGGCTGACGGATATGCAGTACAAGGTACCGGAAGATGTAAAAATAGTCGGCTTCGATAATATCTCGATTTCCAAATTCTGCAGTCCTCCCATGACGACGGTTTCTCAGGACACGAAGCTGATAGCACAGAATGCGGGACGGGTTTTACTTAAAGAAATAGAGACTGGTGTACCGGCCCAGACGGAGATAAAAATACCGGTTGAACTGAAAGTCAGAAAAACCACTTCAAAAAAATAACGAGTATGACGGTGGAATTTGCAGTAAACATTTACCTGATTACGTAAAGGTTTACTCTATTTTTCTAGAAACTTTATTTCTTTTGGTAAAAAAGAATTGAACAATAAAATTTTGTGTAGGAGGAATAAATGGGATCACTGGTGAGAATGGAAAATGTGACAAAGTTGTTTCCCGGTGTAAAAGCACTGGACGATGTTTCATTTGACATAAACTCAGGGGAGGTACATGTTCTGCTCGGGGAAAACGGTGCCGGTAAATCGACATTAATGAAGATTTTAAGCGGTGTTTATCGGCCGACGACCGGAAAGATTGTAATAGACGGTCATGATTTTTCGTATCTGACACCGCAGGATTCTTATGAACAGGGAATCAGCATTATTTATCAGGAACTGAGTGTTATCAATGAACTGTCTATTATGGAAAACCTTTTCGTCGGAAAGCTTCCGTGTAAAAAGCTCCTCGGAATAGATATGGTCGATTTTGATTTTATGAGAAAACGTACGCGCGAAGTTCTGGATCGACTTGGAATAAAACGGGACCCTTCGACCCCTGTGGAAGATTTAAGTATTTCGGAGAAACAGCAGTGTGAGATTGCAAAAGCACTGGTTTCCAATTCAAAGGTTATCATCATGGATGAGCCGACGACTTCGCTGACGATCGCTGAAACCGAACATCTTTTTGAGATTATCAGAAAGCTCAGAAGTGAAGGTAAGGGAATCGTTTATATTTCTCACAAAATGGAAGAAATTCGTCAGATAGGGGATCGGGTTACGGTATTAAAAGACGGAAAAACGGTTGGAACGAATAATGTTGAGAACGTAACGGTTGATAAGCTTATAAAAATGATGGTCGGTCGGGAGATTTTCGGTTCTTATAAAAATGAAAGCGGGTGTGACCTGAAAAAGGAACCGGTCGTCTTTGAGGTCAGAAACGTTACCCGGAAAGATAAACGAGTTCAGAATGTGTCTTTTCAGGTACACCGGGGAGAAGTTCTCGGATTTTCAGGTTTGGTCGGATCTGGCCGAAGTGAATTGATGAATGCCATTTTCGGGAGTGAACCGAAAATTTCAGGCAAAGTGTTTATTTTGGGTAAAGAGGTAAAAATTCGAAGTCCGTATGACTCTATAAAGCATGGACTTGCGCTTGTAACTGAAAACCGTCGTGAAACAGGTTTTATGCATAACTTCAGTATCAAAGAAAATATCTCGATAGTACCGTTTCTCAAGACCAGCAGGGCGCAGGGGGTCGTCGGGTTGCTTGACTTTGCACAGGAAGATACCGATGCCGGACTGTACAAAAACGAACTTTCGATAAAATGCCGGGATGTAAATCAAAATATACTGCAGCTTTCCGGTGGAAACCAGCAGAAGGTAATACTGGCCAAATGGCTTGCAGCGAAATCAAAAGTCGTTATTTTTGATGAACCGACAAAGGGTATAGATGTCGGCAGTAAAAGTGAGTTTTATGTTCTGATGCGAAAACTGGCGGATCAAGGGAAAGGTGTTGTCATGATTTCGTCAGAAATGACAGAACTGCTTTCTGTCTGTGACAGAATTTGTGTATTCAAGGAAGGCCGGATTATGCAGGAATTTTCTGCAGCCGAAGCGACTGAAGAAAAGATTCTTAGAGTTTCTACTGGTGAATAAATCGTAAGGAGTAAAAGAAATGACCAACAACATAAAATCGAATAAAAATAACGTAACATTCAGCGTACTGTGGCAGAAATACGGAACTATCTGCATTTTTCTGCTGCTGCTGGTTGTACTTGCTATAGCGAAACCAAGTGCTATTTTTTCCCGCTCAAGTATTCCCCAGATTCTAAAACAGAGCTCTGTAAACATTCTGCTGACCCTTGGTGAATTCTTTGCAATTCTGATTGCCGGCATCGATCTTTCCGTCGGTGCAATAGCCGGTCTCGTCGGTATTATTTCAGCCAAACTGATGGTCGCCGGCATGAGTGTCGGACTTGCGCTTTTTATCGGCCTTTTGGCTAGCGCTTTCTTTGGCTTTGTAAACGGATGGCTGGTAAACAGTACTGGTCTGCATCCATTTATCATTACAATCGGTACCCAGTCGATTTTTCAGGGAATTATGCTGGTTTCTACTAATTCCCGAAACGTTTTCGGGTTCCCGGTTTCGTTCAGTAACTTTATGTCCGGAAGTTTAGGCTTCCTGCCGGTGCCGGTCATAATAGCACTTGTTGCCGCCGTTTTTTGCTGGTTTTTTACGACAAAGACAAAATGCGGCCGGAATATTTACGCACTGGGCGGAAATAAAGAAGCAGCATGGTTTTCAGGCGTCAATGTAAAACTGCATACCTTGATTGTTTTTATTATTTCCGGTCTGTGCAGTGGTATTGCAGGAATTGTTTTGCTCGGCCGTCTCGGTGCTGCAGCTCCGACTGCCGGTACCGGCTATGAGACCTACGCTATCGCTGCATCAATCATTGGTGGTACCAGTTTCTTCGGTGGAAAAGGAAAGATTTTCGGTATCGTCATCGGTGGTCTCATTATCGGAATTATAAATTACGGTATGACGGCACTGACAATTCCGAGCAGCTACCAGAAAATAGTGATGGGTGCACTGATTATAATCTCGGTAACTATTGATCATTTTGTATCGACCAATAAATAACGTTATTGGAAAAGGAGAAAAGATATGAAACCGTTGTTTAATCCATCTTTGATGTGTATGGATTTACTGGATATAAAGAATCAGATTGAAACACTGAACGATAAAGCTTCGTTTTTTCATGTGGATATAATGGACGGGCATTATGTTAAAAACATAACATTATCGCCTGATTTTGTGAAAACAGTAAAAGCTGTTTCAAAAATACCCATCGATTGTCACCTGATGGTTACCAATCCGGAAGATTTTATTGAACCGCTGGCTGAAGCTGGTGCAGATTATATTTCGCCACATGCAGAAGTCATCAATGCGAAGGCATTCAGATTAATCGATCGTATTCATGCGCTTGGCTGTAAGGCGGGTGTCGCGGTAAATCCTGAGACTTCGCTGCAGGTTGTTGAAAGCTATTTGGACAGACTGGATAAAATAACGATCATGAGTGTTGATCCCGGTTTTGCCGGACAACCGTTTATACCTGAAGTTTTAAAGAAGATTTCCGAACTTAAACGACTCAAGGAATTGAACGGGTACCATTATCTGATAGAAATAGACGGTTCCTGTAACAAGCGGACTTTCAGGCGTTTAGCGGAATCAGGAGTAGAAGTCTACATCGTCGGATCGTCAGGACTGTTTTCGCTCGATAAGGATCTGTCCCGTGCATGGGAAAAGATGATAACAGATTTCAATAATGAGACTAAGGGTTTATAAGGTTCGGATTGTATGGATAGAGTTATTGGAATAGATATTGGTGGAACTAATCTCCGTATCGGAATTGTTGACAGATCCGGTACGATACATAATTTTGAAAAGATATCCAGTCGCGGGCTTTGTGAATCTGAGGGACTTGAGAATTTCATAACTCTGATAAAAACATATATTCATCGTACCGGCAACAATGGAAAAATTTCTGCAATAGCGGTCGGTGTTCCTTCCGTTGTCAGTAAGGATAAAAGTTTCATTTATTCGACACCCAATTTAAAGGGAATTGAAAATATGGATCTCGGCCATATTCTTACCAGGCGGCTTGAAATACCGGTGTATATAGATCGCGATGTTAATTATCTTCTGTTGAACGATATTAAACAGCAAAACCTTGATCCCGACGGTACGAAGAATATTATCGGCATGTATATCGGAACCGGACTTGGGAATGCAGTTTATCTGAACGGAAGAATTTATGTTGGCAAGAATGGAGCGGCCGGAGAACTTGGCCACGTCCCGCTGTACGGTGTTGATGATTTGTGCACCTGCGGAAAATACGGGTGTGTGGAAACGAGAATGTCAGGGAAGTATCTGGAGAAGCTGACTGCTGAATATTTTCCCGGTGTCAATATAAAACGGGTTTTTGTAGAAAAAGGAACCGAACCGCAGCTACGGGAATTTGTGAGTAATCTGGCACTGCCGATAAGTACTGAAATAAATATTCTTGATCCCGATTATGTGATACTTGCAGGTGGCGTTCTTGGAATGGAAGGTTTCCCGAATAAGGATCTTATAGAGGCGATTCATCGTCATCTCAGGAGTCCGTATCCGGAAGAGAATATTGAATTCATATTCCCTGAAACAAATCAGCAAAACGGAGTTCTGGGCGGAGCCCTTTCCGTTTTTGAATATCATGCGAATTAACCGGTAGACAAAGTCGCCGGTTAAAATAAACAAAAGGAATTAGTATAATTCCGAATTATTTTTAGGAGGGTTACTATGAAGAAATTCGTAACCGTAATGGCAATGGTGGTATTAGCCTCTGTATCTTTGGTATTTGCCGGAGGAAAACAGGATTCGTCATCCGCTGCAAAGGATGAATCCAAGGCTGAATATGCCATGATTCTGAAAACACAGGCGACGGACTTCTGGGTAAAAATGTGGAAAGGTATTGAAGCCGAGTCGAAAGCAAAAGGTATTCCGGTCGACCTCTACTCTGCTCAGTCGGAAGACGACCTTGAAGGCCAGCTTTCTATTGTCGAAATGTGTATTTCAAAAGGATATAAAGGAATTGGGATTGCTCCGCTTTCCGGACTGAACGTCCTGTCAGGCGTTGGTAAGGCTACCGAAAAAGGTATCACTATAGTCGATATTGATGAAATGTTTGATGCAGATCAGCTTGCGGCTCATAAAGGCGCTGCAGTTGCCTATGTCGCGACTGATAATGTTGCAGTCGGAAGTAAAGGCGGCCGGTTTATAGTCGATAACGCTCCGAAAGGTGCAAAAGTACTTGTCATTGAAGGGAAATCCGGAAATCAGTCAAGTGAAGACAGGGCTAAGGGCGCGAAAATGGCTCTTGCAGACGGTGGAATGACACTCGTCGGAAGCCAGGCAGCTAACTGGGATCGGCAGACAGCGCTTGATATTGCGAATACGTATATCCAGCAGAATCCTGATTTGAAGGGTATTTATTGCTGTAACGACGGTATGGCACTTGGAGCTGAACAGGCTGTCATTAATGCCGGTAAAGTAGGCGGGATTCTTGTCGTCGGAACAGATGGCGATGCTGAAGCAGTTTCTTCAATTGCAAACGGTCAGTTAAGCGCAACTGTTGCACAGGATCCTGCACAGATCGGAGCAACAGCATTCGATCTGCTGGTGACCGCTGTTGAATCAGGTAAAAAAGGTACTGTCGGCAGCTTCCCTGCAAAGACTCCGGTTGCTTCGGTTCTTATTACAAAAGACAACGTAGCAGATTTCCAGTAGTATGAAAAACAGTCGCTTGTCATATGATGAGCGGCTGTTCATCTGCAGCGGCTGTGCAACTTTTGTACAGCCGGCAGGTATTTTAATTATTCAGAGGTATTGATATGAAAATCGGTTTTGGTTGTGACCATGTTGCTATCGAATTAAAAAATACACTTATAGAGCATTTGAAAAGTAAGGGATATGAATGTATAGATTACGGTGCGTTTGATCCTGCTGTCAAAGTGAATTATCCCGAAAAAGGACAACAGGTTGCGGAAGCCCTGATAAGAGGGGAAATTGATAAAGGGGTGCTTATTTGTGGTACCGGAATCGGTATATCGCTTGCTGCCAATAAAGTTCCCGGTATACGTGCTGCAGTCTGCAGTGAACCTTATTCCGCAAAATTGACGGTAGAACACAATAATGCCAATATAATCGCTATGGGGGCCCGGGTTGTCGGACCGGAACTGGCGAAAATGATCGTGGATGAATTTTTTGCTGCCGAATTTCAAGGCGGCCGGCATGCAATGCGCGTCGATATGATTACAGCGATTGAAAAAAAATATAGTAAATGAGCCACTTGCGAAATTCGTCTGACTTTTGCAAATGCCTTAAATCATAAAAAATATTTTACGGACTTATTTTATGGATACATACCTAAGCGTCGAGATTGGAGGCACCAAACAACAGGTTGCCCTTGGGCATGCCGACGGTACACTGATAAAAACGATAACAGGCAAGCCGGCACTTTCCCAGGGGGCCGCCGATATTTTGTCGTGGCTGAAAACTAATATAGACGAGTTATTGTCCCGACCGGATACTGCGACCGCTGAAGTAAAAAAAATCTTTGTCGGTTTCGGGGGGCCGCTTGAATCTTCTACCGGTACGGTTCTTTCTTCTCTGCAGGTTTCCGGCTGGAATGATTTTCCGCTGAAAGACTGGTTTGAAAGAACTTTCTCCCTTCCGACGGTTGTCTTAAATGATACGGTTGCCGGAGGATTTGGTGAATTGGAATTCGGGGCAGGGCAGGATTCTACGAATTTTTTTTATACTAACATAGGTACCGGCATCGGTGGAAGCGTGTTTCTTAACCGCACGTACTATGACGGTCTGGGAACCGGTGCTGCTTATTTAGGCAATACGTGGATTCCGGACTGGACTTCGGAACATCCCGGTGCGGTCACCAAAGTTGAAAATATTTGTGCAGGGCCGGCAATTGTAGCACGGTTGAACAGAAAGAATTATGTTCCGGCATCTTCTGTTTTAAGTACGATTTCTGCCAAGATCACCAGTTTCGATCTGCAAAAAGCAGTTGAACAAAAAGATACTTTTGCCTGTTTAGAACTGGACCGGATCGCTGAATCTTTTTCTATAGCGCTGGCAAATTTTCTGGCATTGTATAGCGTGGATACGATTGCTATCGGAGGTGGAATCGCCAATATCGGCGATCCGCTTTTTTCGCGGATACGGAAATTTACCGAACGTTATGCATTTATCGCCAACAAAAAACGATATAAAATACAGCAGAGCAGATTTAAAGATTCTGCTGTTCTCGTTGGAGGCCTTGCGGCTTCTAAATATTACCCGCCGGTTTGATTTTGGTATTTACAAAATGGATATGATAAACGGCCAGCTGATGTACAACGAGAATACGAGCAGTACGGAAAATCCGGCCATTTGTACTGCATATGCGATGGTCGCGGTCGTTTTTTCCCGTGCTTTCAGTGCGTGAAAAAGACCTGTCCGTCCGGCCCATGCGAGATATCCTGCTGCGGCAATGGGAACCGTCATGCCGAGTGACATAAAGAGTATGCTGGCGGCTCCCAGATTCAGCATGTTTTGTGTAAAGCAGAATACCAGTACGAGAATTGCTCCCGGACAGGGGTAGATTCCCGAAATAAGGAATGGAACCAGGTGAAATTTTTCCGATACTGCCGGGCGGCGTTCCTGATTCTGCTGAAAATATTCAAAACTTTCCTGAATAATCAACCAGACCGTTATTGATATGATGATCAGATAGGAAATACCTTCCATCAGCACTGCAAGGTTATCCGTATTTCTGGTAATGGAGCCGGCGATCCCCTTAAAGATATACATAATGACAATTGCGCTGCTTCCATGCAGAAAGGCCAGAATAAGCGCAGTCGTGAGCGGTTCCCACCAGGGTGCGTTTCTTGTCAAATACAATGAAAAAACAATTGTTTTACGATGTCCCGGTCCTGCTGCGTGGATGCTTCCGTATATGAATGAAATTGCAAAAATTATGATAATCAGCTTAAGGCGTGACGTTCTGTTTGTATCCGAGTTAAGCTGTATGAAAAAGCCTGCGAGCTGTTCCCTGAGCGATCCCTGTTTTTTGACAAGCTGTCGGGAAGCTCCTGCTACCCTGACAGGGTTCAGTTTTTTTTTCTTTTGTGCAGGCGGGGAACATTGTGTTTCTGCGGTACTCTCTGATGCCGTACCATTTGGGGTAAAGAACGGATTTGCCCACAGTGTTCCTGCAGTCAGGATTACGATCAGACATAAAAAAAAGGAAATTTTTCTTTTACAAAAGTATGTCACACTATTCTACCATGTTATGTGAATTTCGCGCGGGTAATATGTCTGTAAACCCGGAGCCCATTTATAATGTACGGAGGTATCGGTTGCCGGACCGCATGGATCATAGTAGACAGGATACTCTTTGTTTTCTTTTATCGAATATGACGGATGAACAGTACTGCTGTCGTACGTAAGTTTTACCGGTTCCAGATATTCTACGTCGGTGTAGTACGTATAATCATAAACAGCAAAATACAGATCATGGCCCGTATAGTGTGAGAGATCAATGAAAAACCGGTAAATCATTACGCCGTCCTGTACGTGTGCCCGGAAATTCTGAACACCGGCCGGGTTTGTTCGTTTCGTTCCCTGTCTGATGAAGGTATAAAAATAGTAATTTTTTAAATTGATAAAGGCATTGTCGTGTACCTGTTTACTTTCGACTTCGTTAAAATCTCCGTCTTTGTCTTTATCGAGCCAGCTGATTATATCGGAACTGAAAAAACGATCAAACTGCCAGGTCTCCCATACGCCGGAAAGTTTTTCTCCCTTCCAGACAAATTCTTCGGAGGTTTTTACAAAAACATGCGGATGGGCAGCAGCATTCAGAAGCGGAATAAAAAGAAAGAAGATACCTGTTGCGATTCTTTTGAGCATTATGCCATGTATACTAGCAGGAACAAATGAAAGATACAAGAAAAATAATCCAAAAAGACTTGACGGAATTGAGTTAGTTATGTATAACTTAATAGTTAGCTTATAGTAACAAAGTCACAGAGAGGATGCGTATGTATGATTACGGATTACGAAGGAAGAAATGGGGTTGCAGCAAAACCGGCAGCAGCCAGTCGGTTCCGCTCGCATTTCAGAGTCCGGGCAGAATCTGCAGAATAAAAAGATTCTGCGGCGGTCCGGGTATGAAACGTCATCTCGATGATCTTGGTCTTATTTCCGGTGATGAAATAACCGTTCTGGCGGAAAACGGCGGCGGACTCATCGTGAGTTGCAAAGGGGTTCGCCTGGCGATGAACCGCGGACTGGCACAGCATATTATGACGGAAACGATTGAGGAGGAATGAATGACATTACGTGAAATGAAACCGGGAGAAGTTTGTACGGTTTCTGCTATTGCAGAGGGTGATTCTGCTCTTAGAAGCAGAATATTTGATATGGGCGTTACCCCCGGTGTAAAACTTAAAATGATTAAAACGGCCCCTTTGGGAGATCCGGTTGAAATCGTTATACGGGGATATAATCTCAGTTTGCGAAAAAAAGAGGCAGAAATAATCAACGTAACAAAAGAATAGTTTTTTCAGCGCAGAGGGCGCTTTTCTTTTGAATCAAAAAGTTAGCTAAAACTAATTAGGAGTATATAGATGCGTTATACGATAGCCCTGGCAGGAAACCCCAACAGCGGCAAAACAACCCTTTTTAATGAGCTTACCGGCTCCCACCAGCATGTCGGTAACTGGCCCGGTGTTACGGTAGAAAAGAAAGACGGATATTACCGGAAGGATCGGAATATTGCAATAATAGATCTCCCCGGTACCTATTCTCTTTCTCCCTATTCTGCCGAAGAAAAAATAGCCCGCAGGTATATTGTTGAAGAAAAACCGGATGCAGTAATAGATATTATCGACGGTACGAATATCGAACGGAATTTATATCTTGCACTGCAGATACTTGAAACAGGCATCCCGACTGTTCTTGCAGTCAATATGAAAGATGAACTAGCACTTCGTGGTGATAAAATTGACTATGAGTTACTTGGTAGTAAACTCGGGTGTCCCGTGGTGTCGATTTCTGCCCGGAAAGACAAGGATTTTGCTGAACTGATGACAGCAGTTCAAAAAATTGCCGGGAACCGGCATACCGGATATCAGAAATGCTGGACCGACGGCGATACCGAAGAGCGCATTGCCGATAAACGATATAAATTTATCAGCGGAATATGCCGGGAAACTGTCCGGAAAGGGCAGACTGCAGAAGCTGCATTTGAAACAAAAAGCGATAAACTGGACAAAATCCTTACCAATAAGTGGCTGGCGCTGCCGATTTTTGCTGCCGTCATGTATGTTATGTTCGCTCTTGTTTTCAGCGAAAATCTATTCGGGTTTGAAGGAGTACTGTCGCCAGCCAATTATCTTGTAGAATTCGTTGCATGGTTGTGGGGATTCGCGTCTGATGGGGTTGCGTATCTGATCCGCGGAACCCCGGTCTGGCTGCAGGGACTGGTTAACGATGGAATTATGGGGGGAATCGATGGTGTCCTCAGTTTTCTGCCTCTGGTACTCGTCTTGTATATACTTCTTTCATTTCTTGAAGATGCCGGGTATATTGCGCGGGTAGCGTTTGTTCTTGACCGTGTCTTCCGGAAATTCGGACTTTCGGGACGTTCGTTCATTCCGCTGCTCATGGGGTGGGGCGGCTGCTCTGTTCCGGGTATTGCTGCGACTCGTACGCTTCCGAGTGAAAAAGATCGTAAAATAACAACAATTCTCTGCGGTTTTATGCCGTGCGGAGCGAAACTTCCGATTTTTGCTATGTTTATTTCGATATTTTTCAACAAGTATGCTCCGCTTGCCATGTTTGCCATCTATATGGCCTCTCTTGTCGTATCTATTATAGTTTCGCTTGTTTTGAACAAAATTAATAAAGCCGAGACATCTGCTTTTATTATGGAACTGCCGCAGTACCGCTGGCCGACGTTAAAATCCGTACTGATCCATGCATGGGAAAAAATCAGGGGTTTTGCAGTCAAGGCCGGAAAAATAATCATACTGGCCGGAATCCTTATCTGGGCGCTGCAGAGCTTTAATTTTGATTCTTTTAACGGTAAAAATTACGAGGCAAGTAAAAAAGCTATTGCTGAGGCGCAGGCAGCCGGTGAAGATGCCTCCGACAGGGAACCTTCGAATATGTGTGAGGCTGACGCGAGTTTTCTTGCAGGCATTGCCCACCCGATCAGTTATGTATTCCGGCCGTTAGGATTCGGGGGAACAATTCATGGCCACGATTCATGGAAACCGACAGTAGGTGTTATTACCGGCTGGATAGCAAAAGAGATGGTTGTCGTTACTTTCTCTGAATTGTATCCCGAAATTTCACAGGATGTCGATGATACGGACTATGTCGGAAAAGGAAGTGCTGTTTTGACTGCTCACGAGGTAATTGCAAAAGATTTTGTAAATCCTGCTGCAGTCTGGGCGTATATGTTGTTTAATATGTTCTGTATGCCGTGTTTTGCCGCTGTCGGCGCAACCCGGCAGGAACTTGGGTCAGGGAAAGAAACACTTAAGGCCATCAGCATACAGATGCTTACCGGATACATAGTCGGGCTGGTAGTATTTCTCGTTGGCAGTCTTTTCTATGTATAACCAGGGAGGTTTTATGATAAAAACGGGTATTGTTTTAGGTATTGTAGTCTTTTTGATAGTTCTTTCTATTAAAAAGAACATCAAAGATCATCGGCGGATAGCAAAACTGCGAAAATCAGGACATTCGTCCTGCAGTGGCTGCAGCATGGGCTGCTGCAGCTCATGCCATATGAATCACGACTAGTTTTTTATTGCACTGTTTTTTTTCAGAGTATTTCTGCAAAAACGGAAGTACTCTGTTTTTTTTTTACTGTAACCGTTATACTAAACGTATATTATGGAAAAGAACGGTTATCAGACAAGAAGCAAACGACTCATCCTTCAGTATCTCAAGTCAAACAGCTTTCGGACAGTAAGCGTTTCTGACATTTATGCGTCACTCAGAGCCCATGGAGAGACGACGAATATTACGACTATCTATCGGTACCTCGAAAAACTTGAAAAAGAGGCTGTCGTCGTAAAGCACGCAAGCGAAAATACAAAGAAAGCGTGTTTCCGCTACATCGGAGAGAAAAGCGAATGTGAGAATCATCTTCATATTCAATGTACGCACTGTGGAAAAATAATACATCTGGACTGTGAGTTGATGAGCGGATTTCAGAAACACCTCCGTGACAAGCATGCCATAACACTGGACTGCTCAAGCTCTCTGCTTTATGGAATTTGTGACGAATGCCGGAAAAAGATGCAGTAACTTCTGCAAAATATTTGCATTTTATCTTGACAAAGTACTGATGAACAGGTAAAACAATAATATGCAAACAATTTGCATATTATAAAGCTATCTGTTTAGAGGAGGTCATATGTTGCGAGGTTATAAAACGAGTATACTTGTCGGCATTCTGCTGTGTTTTTCTGGTGCAGTTTTTGCAGGCGGTAAAAAAGATAGTTCCACTTCCCGTTCAACTGAAAAACCGATCATAGCAGTATCAATTGTTCCCGAGGCTACGTTTGCAGAAAAGGTAGGTGGAAACGAATTCGATATTATCACTATGATACCACCGGGAAGCAGCCCTGAAAATTACGAGCCGACTCCTTCTGAAATTGCGAAGTTCAGCGAGGCAGTACTGTATTTTACCGTTGGTGTTCCGACTGAAAAGGCACATATTCTTGCTCAGACGTCAAAATCAACAAAGATTGTGCATCTTGAGGATATTGTTGCAGAGTCGTATGAAGAACGGCAGTTTGCCGATGGTGAACGGGACCCGCATATCTGGCTTTCTCCGAAACGTGCCGAAGTTATGGTCCGGGCGATGGCAAGCGAAATGGGACAGGTTCTCCCTGCATCAGCTGCTGCTTTTACGTCAAATGCTGATGAGTACTGTGCCCGGCTTGCAGCACTTGAAAAAGACATTGCCGGCATGCTGACAAATCTGAATAGCAAAAAATTTATCGTGTACCATCCGGCGTTCGGCTATTTTGCCCAGGACTTCGGACTTGAGATGGTCGCGCTGGAAGAGGAAGGAAAAGAGGCTGCCCCGCAGCATATGATGGATATGATTGATTACGCCAGGGAAAATAACATTAAAGTTATTTTTTATCAAAGTGAAATCGACAGCAGTCAGTCGAAATCATTTGCAGAAGAGATCGGAGGTGTTACTGAAGCTCTTGCTCCTCTTTCAGGTGATTACATCAACAATCTGAAGCTTATGGCAACGACTATTGCCAAAGCTCAATCGAAGTAAATTAAAAAAGCAGAACCAAACGGTTCTGCTTTTTTTTCCTCTCAGGACCTGTATCCTAGCTCAATATTTCTTCCAGTGTAACATAATCGCCGACATGACCGGCCATTTTTTCTGCATCTGTTGAGACGGGAAGTGTTTTTTTGCCCGGTCTCCATCCTGCAGGGCAGACATCCCCTGTCTTTGTGGCATACTGCCAGGCTTCTACCTGGCGAAGGAATTCATTGACGTTTCTTCCGACTGAATCAGCCTGAACTTCCTGAGCCACACAGATTCCGTCCGGATTGAACAGAAAACGGCCCCTCATTGCGGTTCCTCCTTCTTCATCCAGAACACCGAACGCGCGGGCTGTTTCCATTGTTTTATCAGCACCGATCGTCAGTTTTAATCCTTTTAGCAGCGGTTCCGTTTCGACAAAACGTTTATGCGAAAATTTTGAATCGACAGATACTGCCAGAATTTCTGTGTTGAGTTTCTGGAAGTCGTCGTATTTTGCATTCATTGCCGCGATCTCTGTCGGGCAGACGAAGGTGAAATCCGCCGGATAAAAGCAGACAACCGTCCATTTTCCTTTATAGTCTTTGTCCGACACTGATTTAAAATGTCCTGTTTTTGAATCGAACGCATCCATTTTGAATTCCGGCATCATACGCCGGACCATTGTTGAACTCATCGTTTTTACCTCCCCGTTGAGCTGGTCAGAATCTGCAGTACTTTTTTTGGACTCTTTGATTGGTGTCAGTCCCGTATCACATGCCATTGGTAACCTCCTGACAGAATTAGTTAATGTTGGCTAACTAATTCTGTATCTAGGATACACCGTTTATACAAAAAAGTCTGTGATCAAGTCACAAAACTTGCTGCATCAGTTACATTTACCTGCAGCAGGCTGTCTGCTTTTGTTGCGGTGTGATATACTATGCACAGATAAAATGAAAAATGTTGCAATAAAAATAGTAAGCAGCGTATTGGGCCTCATTTTACTGACAGTATTTATATTGTCATATTTTTATCACAAGGCTGATGATTTTCAGACAGCTTCGCAGAATGCAGCCTTTTCATCTGATGAATTGCTGTATACGCTTAATTCCATAGTCAACGAAACTGATTTTGTTGAAACGTTGTTTATAAACAATCCCGGCGGCGTTTCTTCTGCTGGTTTTAAAAGAACTGCCCAGAACATCTACAAGCGGCACACCGGCATACGGGCTGTTGAATTCATGACACCCGACGGAAAAATTGACTATTTTTACCCTTCAGATGGAAGTAACCTGATAGCTGATAAGAATTTTCTGACTGATCCGGATCGGGGACCGGAAGTCAACTTTGCAATTAAAACAAAACAGACAACAGTCTCCGGCCCGTACAATCTGTATCGCGGGGGATATGGACTTGTCGGCAGAAATCCGGTTTTCTACACAGATGACCGCGGAAATGAACATTTCTTAGGTATAGCTGCAATTGTCCTTAATCTTCCGACCGCTATTGATCTTCCGTCTTTCAAAGAACTGATAAATAATGGATATGAGTACCGTGTCTGGTGTGTTAATGAACATAATGAAAATATAACGATTATTCAGTCAGATAGTTTTAAGAAAGGTAAGAAAACTATAGAGGTTCCCATTCCTGTACCGAACCATGAATGGTATCTTTCTCTGTATCCCCGGAAAGGCTGGGTAAGCTGGTATCATATGCTTACGCTGCTTGTCGCAGAGATTGCTTTTTACTGTTCCTATTTCCTGCTCGTTCATAATTATCTGCACCGGGTAAGAAGTTTGGAGAATATAAATAAGGCAAGAACTGATTTTCTTGCCCGTATGAGTCATGACATGCGTACTCCCATGAATGCAATCATAAACACAGCGGATTTTGGTTTGAAGGAAAGCGAAAGTACGCGGCTGACCGGCTATTTTCGACAAATAAAGGAAAGTTCTCTCTACCTGCTGGGTTTGCAGAATGATTTACTTGATATGCAGAAACTTGAAAAGGGTGTTGTCCCGCTTCATCCGGAAGTTATTGTTTCCGGCAGGATTATAAAAAATGTACTGGCTATTATGGATGTACGGGCCCGGGAAAAAAATATAACGTTTGTGACAAGTTTTAAAAATAATTTTCAGGACTGTTATATTTATGTGGATAAATTACGGTTTAATCAAATTCTGCTCAATATATTGAATAATGCGATAAAATATACGCCACCCGGCGGTCGTGTTGAATGGACTGCGGTTTCTAAACGCAAAGAAGACGGTAACTATGAAGTAAAACACATAATCCGTGATAATGGAGTCGGAATGTCAGAAGCTTTTCAGAAGCATCTGTTTGAACCTTTTACGCAGGAGCCCAACAGTCAGTCGGTTCGTGAAGGTGGTGCGGGACTTGGGCTTGCAATAACAAAGAATCTTATCGGGCTGCTTGGAGGAACGATTTCGTGTCAAAGCACGTTAGGTAACGGATCGTTGTTTACCGTCATACTGCCGGTGCAGGCGGCAGCTGAAGAACAGATAGCGGGATATAAAACAGCCGTATCGGTAAAATCTACCGGATACCATTTGCAGAATAAGAAAGTATTGCTCTGCGAAGATAATGATCTGAATCTGACGATAGCAGTCAGGATTCTTGAAGAGGCCGGTATGACTGTCGATACGGCAGCCGACGGCAGCAGCGGGGTTGAAAAAATACGGCAGGCGCTTGAATTGCAACGTGCCGGGACTGCCGGGTACAAAATGTATGACGGCATCCTTATGGATGTACGAATGCCCGTTATGGATGGACTTACGGCAACACGAGAAATCAGAAAACTTGACACGAAGATTCCGATTGTGGCACTTTCAGCGAATGCATATGGCGACGATGTACAACGTTCTCTTGCTGCCGGCATGAATGCCCATATAGCCAAGCCGATAGATAAAGCTGAATTATTTCAAACACTCAGCCGTCTTTTTAACAATAACCCTTCGGAAGCTAGCCTTTAACGGCTCCTGCTCCGATTCCTGCAAGTATCCATTTATTGAACACAAAATACAGAATCAGCGGCGGCAGGGCTATAAGAACCATGCAGGCAAACTGTACGGCGTAGTCCGACGCGTACTGTCCGGTGAACAGAATGATGGAGAACGGTAGTGTCCGTTTGTCTCCCGTTGAAAGATACGTATTTGCCATAATAAACTCGTTCCAGTGATTCAGAAATGTCTGAATTCCGCAGGTTGCAAATCCTGTTACGGACATGGGGGCGATTATCTGAGCCAGAACGATATGGTAGCCCGCTCCGTCCAGAAATGCTGATTCTTCCATCGATTTTGGAATACTTTTAAGAAGACCCGAAAAAATTATTGCATTGAACGATACTGCGAATGCGGTGTATGCAATGATTAATCCGAGATGTGTGTCTATAAGATGCAGTTTATTGAACCAGATAAAATTGGGAAGCAGCGTCGTATGAATCGGTATGGTAAGCCCGATTATAATGATTGACCAGACGAGTCCTTTCATTTTCCACTCCATACGGGTACAGGCGTATGCCATGCAGAACGGAATTGTTATGCTCAGGAAAACTGAAGGAATAACAACCTTCAATGTATTGCTCAGGTATAGTGCCACTTTTCCGTCTATAAATGCCCTGACATAGTTATGCCATTGCGGATCTTTCGGAAAAGAAAGAAGATCAGGACCGAAAACATCTCCCGAAGTCTTGATAGAATATGAGAACAACCATACAAGCGGAAAAACCTGTATGAGTGCGACAAAAATAAGAACTACTGCCAGAATTATTTTTTTTGTTTTTTTTATTGTTGCATAGCGGTTATTTGGAACCATTTTTTACCTCTTTAATCTGCTGCGGCTTTTCTGAACGATCGCTGGATAAGAATGGTTAAAGCAACTGCCAGTATGACGAATATGACTGATATTGCATTTCCGTATCCGTATTCACCGTATTTGAACGCCCTTTGATACAAATATTGAGCTATGAATTGTGTCGTATTTCCCGGCCCGCCTTCTGTCGACAGATAAACCATTTCCATCTGCTTAAGCGATGATATGACATCTATTACAACGATCGCTTCGATAACCGGCATCATGTATGGAATGATGACATGGACGTATAATTGCCATTTATTTGCACCGTCGACTTTTGCGGCTTCTTCCAGTTCCTGCGGTACGGTTACTAGTCCGCTGTAGAAAAAAAGCAGCGCCCAGCCGAACCCCTGCCATATCATAATCCATATTACTGCCCAGATGGCTGTCGAAGGATCGCCAAGCCATGCATGTGTCAAATGCTGTAACCCCATTTTTATAAGCATTTTATTGAGCAGCCCGTATTCAGGATGAAAGATGTGTACCCATAATTTCGTGACAACAACAAGACTGAGTGTTGCCGGTATGAAATAAATAGTACGCAGTAAACGGGAAACTCCCTCTGTCAGGTGGACAAGTACCGATGCCAGCAGAAATGCAAGAACATTCTGAAAACAGATTGTCACAATAGTCAGAAGCAGTACATTATATATAGAACGCCAGAAAAGCGGATCTTTCGTTAATAAGCGGACGTAATTCGAGAGTCCGATAAATTTCATTTTTCCGAAACCGGACCATTTCATAAAACTGAGAAAAATACTGATGATAAGCGGGGCTGCGATGGCAAAAAACATTATGACAATACCGGGAATTACCAGTGCAGCAACAACTTTTTTATTTCCAAACATGGAATTCATTTTATACTCCGTACCGGCAGCAGACGGAATCTGCTGCCGGAAAATAACAGTCTGCGGCAGGAGAAAAGAAAACAGGACCGCAGACTGTAGAAATTAGTTACTTATTTTTCATCGTACGCGCGCTGGGCAGAAGCATCCAGTGTTTTTGTAAACTGTTCAGGGGTTACGAGAAGTGCACACAGCTGGCGCATCTGTTCCTGCATATCTTCCTTGAATACACTGTCGAGACGGTCAAGTGCAGGCGTTCCTGAAGAAGATGTTGCACCGGAGGATATTGCTAGCAGTTTTTTTGCTACAACCGTATCGTCGGGGAGCGCTTTTACAGAAGCCGGCGGGAAACTCGCTTTTGTTTCCCAGCAGAGTGTTGACCACCGTTTTGCAAAAAGTTGTGCATATTCGTTGATAAGGTCCTGCTGTGCTGGATTTGCGGCAAAAATAAGGTTCCCGCCGAACCATGCAAGTGTATCAGTTGCTTTACCCTTTCCGCCTTCGATAACGGGGAACGGGATTACATCGAGATTGTCTTTAAAGTTTTGTGAAAAATTTTCATCAGTAGCAAGTGACATTTCCCATGATCCCATCATATACATTGCAGCACGTTCCTGCCCGAACATATTGCGTGCATCTCCGTAATCTGATGTTGTGAGATTGTCATTGAAAACACCTGCTTTTACCATATTCTGGATATAACCGGCTGCTTTTATAAAGTCCGGCTGTGTCCATTTTTCCGTTCTGTTATCACAGGCATTAATCATATGAGTAAAATCGCCGTTCATTCTCTGAAGAATATTGTCATACATTTCGCAGATAGGCCAGCCTTCTTTTCCGTCTGTCACAACCGGTGTAATTCCCAGTGCACGGAATTTCGGAACCGATTTTATTATATCTTCCCAGCTTGTCGGAAGCGGAATGCCTGCTTTTTTAAAAAGGCTTTTATTCACGTATAGAACCCACATGTCGGCCGAAACCGGAATACCGTAAAGTTTTCCATCATAGACATTACCTTCCAGTGAACCCGCCATGAATTTCGCATCAGTATAATCATTTTTATTCATTGGCATCAGCATACCTGCTTCAACAAGCGGTTTCATCATTCCGGGGAATGACCAGTATTTCATTACGTCGGGAAGCTGGTTTGCAGTTGCATAAATTTTAACTTTTTCCTGCCACGGCTGATCCTGATAGCTTTCTACGACAAATTCTACGTTCGGATGAAGAGTCGTGAATTCCGTGTTAATCTGTTCGAATACAGCTCCCATACCGTTATTCCGGTCGGGAAGATTATCACCGATCTTGATGACAATTTTCTTATTTGTCTCGGCTGAGTTATCCTTACTTCCGCCTGCAAATACAGCTCCCGCTGCCAGTACGGCGCACAGACAGGCCGTTACAGTTTTCTTCGACATACATACCTCCTATAAAACTCCGCGTTAGCGGTGCGGCAGAGACGCCGCAAAAAAGTAGTTGCGAAAGCAACGCTTGAACAACTACAATTGATAAAAATACACGGATGTATTTTTATCATGTCTCCTATGTCTTACTTTTTTCTTACTATTTAAGTATGGGACCGGTGCGGAGTATTGTACATGATGAAATTTACGATTTATTGACGGATTCTACTGGGATTTTTACCGGTAAATTTTTTAAATACTCTGCAGAATGTTTCTGTATTTGCATAGCCGGTTTTTTCTGCAATTTCAAAAATAAGCAGATCCGTTCCGATCAGCAGCTTTCTGGCAGCATCTATACGGACCCGCGCAATGTAATCAAGAACCGTTTCTCCTGTTTCCTTTGAAAAAGTAGCGCTCAAATGGTTTTTTGAGACTTCGGAATAGTCGGCAATGTCTGAAAGTGAAAGAGTCGTATTTCTGAAATTTTCATTTATATATCTGCGGGCTCTTACAACACTCCGGCTGTATGCATGAAAATCGGAGGCTGTTTTGGGGTATATGTTACAGAAATCCTGAAGACTGCAGATTTTCGGTCCTATTTTT
Organism: Treponema sp.; assembly: GCA_022640795.1. Lineage (GTDB taxonomy): Bacteria > Spirochaetota > Spirochaetia > Treponematales > Treponemataceae > Treponema_D. Next base: position 36,090 of record JALCCK010000009.1, on the reverse strand, counting down.
TTTTCGAAACCGGTATCGAGATAAGTCCATGCCGTATCATAAAAGGCGGCAAAACAATCCTTCAGTTTTAGTTCGGAAGCCAGCATAACACAATAGTGGTCGAACGCTATAGCTGTACAAATTCCTCCTGCAGCAGTTACAGACTGGTGCAGAAGGGATTCTGTGTTTGCTTCAAATTCCTGCAGTCGTCCTTTATACCGGCTGTATACCTGCGGGATATCTCCGGGACGTAGTATCATAAAATAGTACGGAAATGAAATAGTGAAAGCACTTTTGTCATAGAGTTCCTGAATATTGCCGGGAATCTGTCCGCTGTTTGTTTTCAACAGAGACTGAAAAAAACACTGGCGCCATTTTTTATTGTTTTCCGTGTTAAGGGAAGGCTGCAGCCCTGCCTGAATCCTTTTTTGAATAACAGTTTCGAGAAGTACCCGGAATTTTGTTTCGCTCATTTCCGTTTTTAAGATATAGTCACAGGCACCCGACTGAAACGCTCTTCTTGCGTAAGAAAAATTGCTGTATGAACTGAGAAAAATAAGCGACTGCTGTTTTTTTTGTTTCTTGAGCTCTTCGGCGAGTTCGAGCCCTGTCATAACCGGCATATCGACATCTGTTATGACTATATCGATATCCGGGTGGGCGTTCAGATACGTAAGCGCTTCGCTGCCGTTTGCACATTCTGCCTGAACCGTAACCGTTTCAAAATTGCGGAGCATTTTTCGTAATGCGAGAATAATAATAGGTTCGTCATCGACAAGCAATATTTTATACATGACAGTTTATTTTACAGTTTATTCTCATCAAAAGGAAGTTCGTCTGCTTCGGTAAATTCCTGTGCCGGTATATAGATTGTTACAACGGTTCCTTCTCCCGGAAAACTGGCGACGGTAAGCGTATATTCTCCTCCATAAGTAAGGATAATCCGCCTGCGGACGGCTGCTAGCCCGATATGATTCAAACCTTTGGAGCTTCCCGTATCCCAGTCGAACAGATGTTCGAGTTTATCCGGCGTGATACCGATCCCGTCGTCGCGTACTTCTATTTTTAATACTTTTCCTGTTTCTGCAGAAAATATCCGGTTTTCGGCATCTTTTGAAAGAATGACAGCAGAAACCGTAATAGTGCCGGTTCGCCCAAGACTGCGGATTCCGTGAAGAATTGCATTTTCAACAAGCGGCTGTAATATCATCGACGGAACTTTGTATTTATACAAATCAGGATTTATATCCGTAAAATAGTTGAAGGTTTTCCCGTAACGAACCTGCATAAGATACACATAGTGTTCCAGATTCGTAATTTCATGTTTCAAACTGTACATGGCACTGTCGCCGCGCAGGTTATCTTCCATAATATACATTAGTGCTCCGGTCATTTTAGCAATGGCTTCGTGGTTTGAGAGTTCGGCCATCATGCGGATTGTATTGAGCGTATTACACATAAAATGCGGATTAAGCTGAAAACGAAGCGCCTGAATTTCAGATTTAAGCCGTTCTTTTTGTTCTTTTTTTATTTGCTGCGTCAATTTGTTCAGATCCGCCGCCATAATATTGAACGAATCCGACAATTCATTGAATTCTTTATACCCATAGTCGGGAACGCGTGCAGAGAAATCACCTTCTGAAATTTTCTCCATATTAGTTGATAGTATTGTGAACGGTCTGACTATTTCGTGGAAAAAAGAGACGTTATAGACAAGAAAGAGTCCTATTATAGCAATGAGAAACAATACGGTAATTCGGAAAAAAGCATCTACGCTGCCGGTTATAGCCTGGATCGGAACTGCATCGGTTATAGTCCAGCCGGTAAAACTGCTTTTTCGTGCAATGAGCATAAATTTTTTTTCTAATTGTATCCCTGCTTCTTCCATGGAAAGTCCTTCGAGACTGCCGACGGTCGAAGACAAAATTTTCCCGTTTTTACCTGCGATATACCGTACGACATCTGTATCTCTGATTCTTTTGGGATGATACTGAAAAAAATTATTGATGGATTCGGAATCGAACGTCAGTACAAGTGCCGCTACATCGGTAACATAACCTCTGTCTGCCGGCGGTTTTGCCACAAGAATACTTATCGACTGCAGATCATCCTTCCGGGTACTTTTTAGCAGCCCGTCGATGAAAAACACTTTTCCCGATTCTGCCGGTGTTTTTTCGACGATTTTTTCAATTTCATGCTGATCCAGGAGCACGTTTTGACAGTTACTGCTGATATACATTCTGCGATTTTTTCCGAAGAGCAGATAGAATGAACCGTTTAAATCAGATACAAGAAATTTATTATCCATGATGGTATCGATCTCTCTGCTTGCCTGATACTGCTGCTGAAAATTTTCAGCAGCACAGTATGCAAGCGATTTCTGCATGAGATTTTTGTCATGGATCAGGGAGGCAGCAACGATTGCATTATGTTCGAATTCCCTGTCGATATTTAAAATTGTCTGATCTATTGTATCATAAAGCTGCATCCGCGTCGTATCCAGCAGATTCTTTCGAAACAGGAATCCGGTAAAGAGAAAAGAAAGTGCTGTCGGCAGAACGATGAGTAAAAAAAATGACCGCGAGTGGGTAAGGGCAAGAGAACGGTTTTTCTTTTTAGACTTTAAATTTTTATAGCTGACAGGCAAATTGGTGTTACATCCTCCAAAAAAGCAGATCGAAATAACGCTCTAACTATAGAGATAAAATTTTTGTTTGTCAAATTTTCTGTATGCATGAAATTTGTCTGCGAATTCTGTTTCGTATGGAACGTCTGATTCTGTTTCAAAACTTTTATTTCCTCCGGATTTGTGCTAAAATTGTATGAATATCCGTTTCGGGGACGATCTTGCCATGTATAGGTGTATATCTATGAAACGTTTTTTTTGTAGTTTTATTTTGCTTTGTACCATACCGCTGCTCACAATCAGGACTGCGGCTGCCTGCAGTGTCCCCAGGAGAGTTCTTTTTATATCATCCTACAATTACGACTGGGCAGCAGTTCCTCTTGAACTGGAGGGGTTTTCGTCGGAAATCAGAAGTGACGTAACGGTAAATTATCTGTTCATGGATACAAAACATATTTCTTTCGCAGCTGCAGAAAAAAACCTTCTTCAGAGAATTAATGAAGAACCAGATAAATACCGCAATTATGACTGTCTTGTCGCGGGTGATGATAATGCACTGAAATTTATATTGAAATACAGGCAATCGCTCTTTGGCGGAGTCCCGGTCGTGTTTTTGGGAATAGATGATGTCAGCCTCGCTGAAAAGGCTGTCAGGGAACCGGCTGTTACAGGAATACTTGAAAAATGCTATTACCGGGAAACTCTTGCCATAGCACAACAGATTTATCCGAAAGCCCGCCGGCTTTTGGCAATAGTCGACAACACTGATTACGCGGAAGGAAATCTTAAACAGCTTCTTGAGGCGGTAAAAGATACGTCGCTGACGCTTGAAATCCTGACAACTTCATATTATTCTCAAAAACAGATAATACAAAGACTTGAACAGCTTACCGGCAATACGATCGTGCTCTACTTGAATTTTCTGAATGATGCCGACGGTAATATCTATTCAGCGCAGCAGAGCGCGACCCTGATGAACCGGCATTCAGCTGTTCCTGTTTTCAGGGCGCTGGATGCCGATATAGATTTCGGACTGCTTGGCGGATTTGTTCTTCGTTTTGACCGGATGGGAGCGCAGGCTGCGGAACTTGTCGGACGTATCCTTGCCGATAAAGCTGACGGTAACGCAGCAATTTATACGACGCCGGGATCGATTATCTTAAATGACGACGTTATACACAAATATGATTTACCGGTCCCGGCCGATATCCTTGAACAGGCGCAGATTGTCCATGAACATAAAAGTTTTACCGAACGACATTTTAAGCAAATTATCTATTTTACTTTTTTTGCTGTTACGCTGCTCCTTTTATATTTTTTGTATTTTACGGCACGGCATAACAGAGTCATCCGTAAAAAGAATACGGAACTTGTTGAAGCCGAAAAACAGGCAAGCAAGGCGAATTCCGCAAAAACGGAATTTATGTCACGTATGAGTCACGACATGCGCACTCCGATGACGGCAATACTTGGTATTTGTAATTTTGGTATTGAAGAACGAAGAAATGAAAAAGACTATACGTATTTCAGTCAGATACGGGACAGCTCGGAGCTGCTGCTGGATCTTATAAACGATGTCCTTGATATTCAGAAACTTGAAGCCGGTGAAGTCCGGCTTACGAACAGCGTTGTGAATATAGTTGCCGCCGCCGCCGGTATCAGGGATATTATTTCACCGCGGGCACAACAGAAGAAAATAGATCTGATTACACAATTTGAAAGTCCGGAAATTGTGTATATTCTGACCGATAAACAGCGGATAAACCAGATTTTTATTAATCTGCTGATGAATGCCGTAAAGTATACACCTGAAGGAGGTACGGTACGGTGGAGCGGCAGAAGCTCTGTCGTAAACGGAAAAATACTGGTACGGAACGTGATTTCAGATACCGGAGTAGGAATGAGTCCTGAATTTCAGAAACATATGTTTGAACCGTTTACCCGTGAAAGCAATTCTCTGAGCAGGTCAGAAGACGGAACAGGACTCGGTCTTGCCATAACAAAAGATCTTATCGATGCAATGGGGGGCGAGATCTCTTGTGAGTCGGTGCCCGGTAAGGGGACTACTTTTACCGTCACTATTTCGTATGGAATTCCGACTGCTGAACAGATTAGACTTTACGAGTCCGGCAGTCAGGAATCCTCGAATGGTAGAGATTTGACAGGGCATCGTATTTTGTTGTGTGAGGATGTCGATATTAATGTCCAGATTATAAAAATGCTGCTTTCCCAAAGAGGTCTTGTCGTTGATCATGCGGAGAACGGCATGGAAGGCGTAAAAAAAGTACGGGAGAACAGGTATGACGCGGTTCTTATGGATATCAGAATGCCGGTTATGAATGGTATTGAGGCTGCGAAACGAATTCGTGAATTTGATTCTGAAATTCCGATAATTGCATTGAGCGCGAATGCATATGCAGAAGATATTCAGCAAAGTCTTGCTGCTGGAATGGACGCGCATCTGCTGAAACCGATCAATAAGGACCTTCTTTTTGCCGCTCTCGAAAAGGTTTTGTAAGTTTCTTAACAGCGTTCAACGGCAAAAAGGGCCGCTCCCAGCGCTCCGCAGATTTGCGCATAATCCGTAATGCATAAGCTTATTTTCATTTTGTTTTCTATTGCGCGGACAACGCCTTTGTTCTGCGCAACCCCGCCGGTCATCATATAGACGTCCCGTGTGCGGATTCTGCCTGCAAGTGCACTTATTTTTGCCGCGACTGATTTATTCAGGCCGTAGACAATATCGTTTACCGATTTATTCTGTGCGACCAGCGATACGACTTCCGATTCTGCGAAGACCGTGCACATACTTGAAATTGTTATGTCTTCTGTACAGTTCAGGCCGAGGCTGCTCATTTTTTCGAGCGGAATATTCAGCGCATTCGACATCATGTCGAGAAATCTGCCGGTCCCGGCCGAGCATTTATCGTTCATGACAAAACCTGCGACGCTGCCGTCGTCGTTCAGGGCGATTATTTTACTGTCCTGTCCTCCGATATCGATTATGGTCCTGACCTTTTTGTTGAGAAAAAAAGCTCCTTTTGCATGGCAGGTAATTTCAGTTATGTTATCGGTACTTCCCTGTATATATTTGCGTCCGTAACCGGTCGATATGACCGTCCGTACCCTTCCGCGACTGATTCCCGCTTTTTTCAATGCGGCGGAAAGACATTTTTCGGCACCGCTTGAAGCTCCGCCGCCGGTCGGAATTATGGACCAGCCGGCGACCGTGCAGTCACCGTCAAGAATGACGACGTCGGTACTGGTCGAGCCGCTGTCGATTCCGGCAAAATAGTTTTTTGCCGATGATTCCACCGGTACTTTTCCCTTACGGGGCTGATTTTTCCGTTCCGTTCCGTGCAGCAGTTCTGAAAATGCGCCGAGCCGTGTTGCAAACTGTCCGGAACTCTGCCTGGTATAGTCGCTTTCTATTTTGAGCAGCGGTACCGTGGCGGCATCTTTGAGCTCTGCATATTCGGCCCCATAGTAGTCGCAGAATTTTATTGAATGGTAAATGATACCTGCTATCCCCGGAGCGTTCCAGAATCTGCGGCGGGAACCGGTATCGTTCATGCGCATACAGGGAAGCTGTTGCAGCAGTTCTCGTGCATATTCCGCGAGAATCCGTTCCGACAGGCAGCGGGATGATTTCTGCTGTTCCGGAGTGATGGTAAAAAGAACTTCCCGGTTTCCCGCACAGGTCAGGTTTTCGATCGGGTAATTGAGACTGTCTTTTATGCGGGCGGAAAGCAGCGGTCCCGCATGCGCACCGATGAGTGCGATGTAACGATCCGGCGGCTTCTTTTCTGTGCCGAACGCGGCCTTGAACAGATCGTAGTTCCATTCTTTTCCGCTGTATTTTTTATAAGATTCGGCGAGTCTGAACAACTCTGCGGTAAAAAGTTCGACCTGACAGTGTCCGGTTTCATGCGGAAGATCCATAAAGTACAGATAGGTACAGTAATTTTTTTCCCGCAGTATATCGTAAATGCGCCTGATCGTATCGCAGCAGTTTACGAGTACCAGTTCTTTTACCGTACCGGTGCTTACTTTTTCAATAATAGCCTTTCCGTATCCGCACAGGTTCGGATGACCGCAGGAATCTGCCCGGTCGAAATTTTCCGGCAGACTGTCCAGCAGTTTTGCCTGTGCGCCGAATCCTGCCAGCAGTTCGACCGGTGTATATTTGCAGATATAATAGATCATTTCGTCCCCTTGAGCATTTCAATAAAAGCTTCCAGCCGCGTTGCCGCCTGTCCGTCTCCCGCATTCCGGGAATCGCACCCGTCGCCGTCCAGCAGCAGAACCGGATAACCTGCCGCTTCCATTTTTGTTTTTACGAGCGAAGCACCGCCGAGAGTCGCCTTGCAGCCCCAGTGGCAGAAATAGATAACTCCGTCCGCCTGAATTCGTTCCGCTATTTCGAGTGCTTTTTCAATTCTGCTTTCGATGGTACCGTTGAATGGCGAATAGACAAGACGCCGTGCCATGGATTCGTACGGTTTTTCCGTATCGACCGGAATGAGTGATTCGTATCCCATGTCGCAGAGGCTTATATGAACGGAATCGTTAGTATTGAGAAGCGACTGAACCGGTTTCTGCCAGAACGGAATCGTATGGAGCCAGAGCAGTTTTATTCCGTTGTTCGGCGGGGTTTCTTTTATTTCTTCTACACTTCTTTCAGCAAAAATTTCCGCTTCCGGAGTTCCGAGCATCATATGTGAAATAAACGTCATCTGCAGCTCCGCCGTAAGATCACCGCGAAGATAGTGCGTACGATTCAAATCTATATAGTTCTGATATGAAGTAACGGTTGCCGCACTGCGGTGAATTGTTTCAAGCAATTTGTTCTGATCCATCTTTCTGTTTTCACAGTTTTCAATGAATTTAACCATGGTGCGCAGTTCGTCCGCCACATATGCGACGGCTTCTTCCGATTTTCTGTACGGTACGTCAAGTTTAAAATGCGGTATGTTGAAGTAGTTTTCAAGTTTTCTGAAGGTAATTTGATTAGCATCGCAGGCTACGTTGGTATGGATAATAAATCGCGGTTTCGGCATAACGTCGTAAGCCGCAGCGCCCAGAAAGATTTTATGATACGAGCAAAGCGTTTCAGGCAGTCCGTCTTTTTCTGCCTTTTCAAGGAATACAGGGTGCGAATGCGTTCCGGAAATATAACTTGAAAGACTTTCTACGGAAAAAGCATGTATCCCCATTGCGGTCAGCGGTTCACAGGGAACGAAAAGACTTACCATGGCTGATTTTTCAGGATGTGACAGTGCGGTAATAATGTTTTTTTCGCAGATCATTTTCAGATAGCACTTGGATTTAGCGAGATTCCCGGGCGGAAGAATTTTCTTGTAAAAATAATCGAGACGGAACGCTGTACGCAGTATCTTCCGGGCTTTTCTCGGGTTGGTTTGTACGTTTTTCGTTATCTGGTTACCGATCAGGTCAACAATGGCGTCGATATTCATTTTTTGTATAGTACTGAATTCGGGCATTTTTTTAAATACTTTCTGTACGTTATTCTGTAACCTTTCTTTTATTCAGGGTTTTAAGTAGTAAGAAATGTTAAAGCAGAACTTCTTAAGCAACAGCCGGGTAATCAACCTCCGTTCCCCGGCTGTTTATTTTTTTAATCGGGAATTTGAGCATGAAAAATTTTCAGACCATCCTGATCTGCTGTAGTCCCGTCACTCAGGCTGGCGCATCACGGTAAAACGGATTCCTCGTAACTGCGGGGAGGTTTGCGCGTAACTTGAAAATGAAATGCGCACAAGTGATGCGCAAATTGTTTACAAGTGATGCATGTTTTCTTTACAACTTGTGCGCAGCCGTCTTCTCAATTGTCCGTGGGACAAAATCAGTACTGGAGAACTTTCATGAAAGTACTGGAAAATTATTCCGGCTTACTATAAATATTATTCTGACAGTATTGTAAACATTATTCTGACAGTATTGTAAACATTATTCTGACAGTATTGTAAACATTATTCTGACAGTACTGTAAAAATCTTTGGATTGTACTGTGGATACGCACCCTGAAAGTATAACACTTTTTTCGGTATTCTCTTCTATATTGCAGACTTTTATAAAAAACTGTATAGTATTCATCAGATTTCTTTATTAGGAGCTAAGCAATGAAATACACAGCAGAAGTGGAACACATGTGTCCGCTGACTAAAGGTGCTTATCATGGACCGGCTCCCATTCCTGAAGAAGGGAAATGGGTTCAGGCAAAAAAAATGGAAGATATTTCCGGCTTTACGCACGGAGTCGGCTGGTGTGCACCGCAGCAGGGTGCCTGTAAGCTTTCACTGAATATTAAAGATGGTATTATAAAAGAAGCCATGGTTGAGACACTCGGTTGTTCGGGAATGACCCATTCAGCTGCAATGGCTGCAGAAATCCTTATCAATAAAACGATTATTGAAGCATTGAATACGGACCTTGTCTGCGATGCAATCAATACTGCTATGCGCGAACTTTTTCTCCAGATAGTATACGGACGTTCCCAGTCGGCATTTTCTGAAGGAGGGCTTGATGTGGGAGCTTCTCTTGAAGATCTCGGAAAAGGTCTTACTTCTATGGTCGGAACAATTTTTGCAACAGACAAATCAGGTCCCCGGTATCTTCAGACAACTGAAGGATATACGGAAAAAATCGCTGTAGATAAAGACGGCTGTATTATCGGCTATAAATATATCAATTTTGGTAAAATGATGGACTTCATCAAAGCCGGAGATGATCCTGCAACGGCCATGGACAAGGCACGCGGATCATACGGCCGCTGTACAAAAGAACAGGGTATGGTTAAAATGATCGACCCGAGAAAAGAGTAGGGGGACAGAGATGGCTATTACATTTGAAAATTATGAACGCCGGATTGACCAGATCAATGCTGCCCTCAAGGCGGAGGGAATTTCTTCAATCGAAGAAGCAAAAGCGATCTGCGATAAAGCAGGTATTGATCCGTATAAAATTGTAGAAGAGACGCAGACAATCGCATTTGAAAATGCAAAGTGGGCGTATGTTGTCGGTGCGGCAATTGCACTCAAAAGAGGCTGCAAAGATGCAGCTGAAGCTGCAGAAGCAATCGGTGTCGGACTTCAGTCGTTCTGCATTCCCGGATCTGTCGCCGATAACCGCAAAGTAGGTATCGGACACGGAAATCTCGGTGCACGGCTGCTCCGCGACGAAACAAAATGTTTCTGCTTCCTCGCAGGTCATGAATCCTTCGCAGCAGCTGAAGGTGCTATCAAAATCGCCGGTAATGCAAACAAGGTCCGCAGGGAACCGCTCCGCGTTATTCTGAACGGGCTTGGAAAAGATGCCGCCCAGATTATCAGCCGGATAAACGGATTTACCTATGTTCAGACAAAATTTGACTACTATACGAGTGAATTAAAGATTGTAAAAGAGATTGCCTATTCTGACGGTGAACGTGCGAAAGTCCGTTGTTACGGAGCCGATGATGTACGTGAGGGCGTTGCGATTATGTGGAAGGAAGGCGTCGATGTTTCCATTACCGGTAACTCAACGAATCCTACCCGTTTCCAGCATCCGGTTGCCGGTACCTATAAGAAGGAATGCTATGAGAAAGGTAAAAAATATTTCTCGGTTGCTTCCGGCGGCGGTACGGGACGTACGCTGCATCCGGACAACATGGCTGCCGGTCCTGCCTCCTACGGTATGACCGATACGATGGGCCGTATGCATTCCGATGCCCAGTTTGCAGGATCCTCTTCCGTTCCGGCTCATGTTGAGATGATGGGCTTTATGGGGATGGGGAACAATCCGATGGTCGGCGCGACTGTTACCGTCGCCGTCGCGGTGTCTCAGGCATTAGCTAAATAAAAAAGTGAACTTGATTCACAATGCTGAAAGGTTCCTGCTTCGTTTGAAGTTGGAACCTTTTTTATGCCTAAATTTTTAATTATTTCCATTCGATTTTAAATTTAGCACCAAGAGTGGCGGAAAGTCCCGGCATAGGATAATAATGCGTTTGTTCATACGACTGGTTTAAAAGATTTCCGATTTTAATGTATGGTGTTACCCATGAACAGGAATGCATTTCAGCTGCAACATTTACCAGTGCATAGGGATCAAGTTTTGTAGTATTTCCATCGTCAGTATACCGGGATCCTACAATATTGAGTGTTGTGACAAATGAAACTTTTTTTACCGATATATCTGCAGTAATGAAGAGAGTATGTTCTGGTGTATACGCCATTTCTTTTTCTTCACTGAATGATTTACCGTCTTCAAGAATCCTGCTGAAAAGATAATCATATTCAACTGATAAGGTCAAAAAACTGCAAGGATATGTTTTTGCCCGGATGGTACCTCCGGCATAAAACACGGATCCAATATTCTCTGCTGTTGTTGCCCATGTTGAATCATTGTAGATCCATGCTATTTTATTAAAATAATAATTCGAAAATAAAGAAATACTGCATGGTACATACCGGTTGTTTATATCTGCTGTTATTTCACCGCCCCATCCGTCTTCTGGCTCCAGATTTGTATCTCCATACATTAAATAGTAATTATCGGAATAATACAGATCATTCATTGTCGGGAAATTGTATAATCGGTATCCGTCCAGAAGAATTTTAATGGTAGAAAGATCAAGTTTTATTCCTAATTTGGGCACGATGGCGGTCGTAAATTTATCTGACGATTTACAGAATGCGGTGGAGACCGGAATAATAATTGAAAATGTTTTCAGCGGTCTATAGGTGACGGAGCCCTTCAGAAACCCTGTAAAGCGGGAATTTGTCCCGCAATCAGTAGAATCAAGATTGTTTTCAGAAAAACTGAATCCCAGGGATGGAATTAGAATATCATTATTGTAGTATGCGGCTTTACCATTCGCTGAAAAAGTGTTGAGTTTATGTTCTGAATTCGAAGACGAGTCCGTATATGTTTGATTGTTTGAGAGCCATGCTGTTGTCAAACTTGTATACCATTTGTTTTGAATACTTGGCATAATAATCTTTGCAGACAAAACATTGTTCAAATCTTTTTGATTTCCAACGGACGGATAGATTTCCGAACCGGGAGTATCCTTATTGCCTTTGAAGAATGAATCAGAAACTGTAAGATTATTTCCGTTCCCGAAAAAAGTCGTATAAGAGGCCGCTGCAGTTCCGTCAATGACTTTATTGTTTGACATTGTATTTTGTGAATCATCAACGGAAGAGGTATAGCTATATTTGTTTTGGGCGTATACTGCTTTGCCATTTACTTTGATAGTTGCAGCTTTCCCGAGTTTCCCAGTATAATTTATCGCAGTTGTTCCGGTATCAACCGGTTGGTCTTTGTTAAAATATGATTTTCCTTCTGTTTTGATACCAATCTGATGTTTTTTACTATTTTTTACTGTTGTAATGTAAATTGAACCACCGACGGCTCCATCTTCTGCTGTGTCTTCGGTAAAAGCGCTCCGTACAATTTCTATTTTTTCAATAGAATCAGGATCAATTGAGGTTATATCAAATGAACCGTTCTGGGCGGAATTCATTTCTATTCCATCGAGGTAAATCTTTATATTTTTTCCGGAAAATCCTCTGATGTATACGGATGATTGCATACCGTAACCACCGTTTGCCTTGATGGAAATTCCTTCGGCGGTCAGAATATCAGAAATGCTGTCAGCATGTAATTTTTCTATTTCTTCTTTCGTAATAACTTGCCGCTGCTCTACGACAGGTGTTGTGATATACGTCGTGATGTCCGGTAAAACTGTTACAGCCTGCTGTGCAGAAACTAATCCACCTGTATAGACCAGCAGTGCAGTAATAAGTTTTAGTTTTTGTGTCGAAATGAATTTTATCATGGTTACTATCCTTTTTTATTTTTAAACTTGCTGATATTATAGTATAATCAGTTGTAAAAGCAATAGATTTGTAGAAACCTTTCAGCTTTTAGTATGAAAATCTGAAAGTATGGAATTCGTTGCGAGAACGAAACGATCGTTGTTTTTACACGAGTTTTAAGAGGAAAACAATGTTTGAAGCGATGAATGAAAAAATAGAAAAAAGCGGACTGCTTGCTGTGTTGAAAATAGAAGACCCGTCCCGAGCCGCAGAACTTGCGGACGCTTTAAGAAAGGGTGGAATCCGTATGGCTGAAGTTGCATTCCGCTCGACAGACGGAGAACAGGGGATTGTAAATGTTCTCGAAAGTATCAGGGCGATGGTCCGCGCCTGTCCGGATATGATTGTCGGTGCAAGTACTGTTATTAATGCCGGTCTCGCTGAAAGGGCTGTACAGGCAGGGGCTGCCTTTATCGTTGCGCCCGGTTTTAATCCAGAAACGGTTGACTGGTGCATAGATCATACGGTCCCGGTTTATCCCGGCGTGAGCAATGCCGGTCAGATTGAAGCGGCGCTTTCCCGCGGACTTACCGTGCTTAAATTTTTCCCGGCCGAAGCTTCCGGTGGGACGAAAGTTTTAGACGCTTTTGAAGGGCCTTTCCCTCAGGTACGGTTTATTGCAACCGGAGGAATTACTGAAGAAAACGTTTCGGACTATATGAGGTGCCGCAATGTTGCAGCTGTCGGCGGAAGCTGGGTGGCTCCGGCTGCGCTTATAGCTGAAAAAAAATGGGATGAAATTACGCGAAAATCTAAAGCTGCACTTGTAAAAATGCTTGGATTCAGATTCGCACATGTCGGCATAAATTTTGACAGTCCGCAGGATTGCGCCGAAGGGGCAGCGTTGCTTGACGTGTTCGGCTTCGAAGGGCAGGAAACTCCGGCTTCATGGTTCAGCGGCGATTCATTTGAACTTATGAAAAAAAACGGACGGGGAGTGCATGGTCATATCGGTTTCTTTGTGTGGAATATAGAGCGGGCTCTGGAGTATCTTTCACTGTCCGGTTTTTCTCCCGTTATGGAAACGGCTGTCTGGAGCGGAGAACCAGAAAAGTCGTCACTTACCTTCGTCTATCTTGACAAGGGAATTGCCGGTTTTGACATTCACCTGAAAAAAGCGCTGTAAATCTTTTCTATTTTACTGTTTTGTGACATATTATACGGTATGAATGAAAACCTTATAACTAATTTCCATACTCATACGATGCTTTGTCATCATGCAACAGGAATGCCGGCTGAGTATGTGCGACAGGCGCAAAAAGACGGTTGCTGTGAACTGGGCTTTTCCGATCATTGTCCGTATCCGGAAAGTAACGATTTTTTCTGGAAAGATATACGCATGACCGCTGCGCAGGCACCGGTTTATATTGAAGCAGTGAAAGAAGCCGCCCGTACGGTTTCGTTTCCGGTACATACCGGTTTTGAATGCGAATGGGATAAGAACTATGCTTCATGGTACAGCGATGTACTGAAAGATGAATTAAAGACGGATTATCTTATTCTGGGGTCTCACTGGGTTACCCTTGGAAACCGGCATGTCTATTGCCAGGAACTTGATTCTGTTTCCGAGCTGCATACGTACATCGATCAGACAATCGACGGCATGCAGAGCGGTCTTTTTTCATTTCTCGCTCATCCTGATATTTTTATGGGCGGCTGGAAAGAGTGGGACGCAGAAGCCGAATCCTGCCTGAAAGCGGTTCTTGAAGCTGCACGGGATTGCAGTCTGCCGCTGGAAATAAACGGTCTCGGACTTATAAAACAGAAAGTCCGTTCGCGCCGCGGCCTTGTCCGGCAGTATCCGGTAGATGAATTCTGGAAGCTGGTTGCACAAAGCAGCGTGCAGGTCATCTGCAATGCAGACGCCCACGATCCGCTCGACGTTATCTGTAATGCCCGCAAGGCGAGAGACTATGCAGCCCGGTTCGGTATAACTCCGATGGAAAGTATTTTTCAGTCGTAGCGGTACGGGATTTTTTCTTTAGCAGGCTATCGTCTGCCGCAACAGCTTCAGCGTTATTTCACTGGTACTTTTGACACGTGTTGTTGCGGCGTTCAGCTGACTTCTTGTACAAACGCCTACCGATTTCATGCCTGCTTTGCTGATTGCTGTAATTCCGGCTTCCGCATCCTCGATTCCGATACAGTCCGAGTACCATTCTCCGCATTGCTCTGCTGCTGCAAGGAAGATATCCGGTTCCGGTTTCGACATCTGTACCGCGGCCGCATCTGCCACTGCTGTAAACATATTTTCCAGTTTGAGCTGTCGCAGTACTTTTGGTGCGTTTTTACTTGCCGAAGCAAGACCTGTTTTTATGCCGGCTGCTTTTAATTCCGCCAGTAATTTACCTATACCGGGCAGAATATCGTCCGGTGTCAGCGTATCCAGTGATTTCAGATACAGTTCGTTTTTCTCTCTGCAGGCTGCTGTTTTTCTGTTTTCGTCCCAGGCCGTGTTATTTTCCCGAAGTATGATAGCAAGCGAATCTTCCCTCGATACGCCCAGCAGCTGTTTATTTATCTCTCTGTTGAATCGCAGACTGTTCTTTTCAGCAAGAATTTTCCAGGCTTTGTAATGGAATTCGGCCGTATCAGTTATAACGCCGTCAAGGTCGAAGAGTACTGCACGGAGCTGCGGCTGCACGGTAAATATTTTCTGCGGTTCGGCCGGAGTCAGCGTAAAGGGTTTGTTCCGGTGTATCAGCAGAATTGAATCCTGTTTCCCGCTTTGCCGCAGCGTGTACACCGCCTTGTCGTGGGTAAATTCAAACCCAATGGTAGTCCCTTCCAGTTTCATACTGAACGAGAGCCGTTCCCATTTTTCCGGAAGCTGCGGATTAAAGCTCCAGTGACTGTTATAGTCCCTGAATCCGGCAAATCCGTAAATAACTGCCATCCAGCTTCCTGCCATGCAGGCTGTATGGATACCGTCTTTTACGTTTCCGTTTACATCATCTATATCCATACGGACTGTTTTGTTGAAATAGTCGAGCGCTTTCTCACTGTCTCCGGTTTCGCTCGCCATAATACTTTGAATACAGTGTGAAAGTGAAGAATCTCCCGTTGTATATGGTTCATAGAAATCAAAATTGCGTATTTTTTCCGCCCGGCTGAATCGTTCGGGCAGCAGAAACTGTGCAAGTACCGTATCAGCCTGTTTCAGCACACGGTGCCGGTAAATGACAAGCGGGTGGTAATGAAGCAGCAGCGGATAATTTTCTTTCGGCGTGTTTTTAAAATCCCACGGTTCTTTGTCGAGAAAGCTGTCATCCTGCGGATAGATACCGAGTTTTTTGTCGAACGGAATGTACATCATATCTGCAGCGTGTTTCCACTCCGTTTTTTCCTTTTCATCGGCATGGCTGCCCGCCAGCCTGCAGCTTATATACAGGTTTTCTGCTGCCATGAGATTGGTAAACGTGTTATTGTTCACGATTGCGGTGTATTCGTCAGGACCGGTGACGTCGTTTATGCAGAATTTTCCTCCCTGATGCTCATTATAAAAACCGAGTGATACCCACATCCGCGCTGTTTCCGCTGCCATTTCTTCTATTTGACTGCTGGTAAGGCCTGTTTCGTTTTTTGTACCGGAATCTCTACATTTCCCTTCCGCGCATAAAACTTTATTCAATGCAAAGAGTATATCTGCATCGATATGGTACTGAGCTGTTCCTGCCGGGTAGTAGGCGCTTGTTTCTTCACCGTCTATTGTCCGCCACGGATAGAGGACGCCTTTCAAATTCATAATCTTCGCCCGCTCTTTTGCCTTTGGCAGAATCGAGTAACGGTATTTCAAAAGATTTTCTGCTATTTCGGGTGCTGTATAGGTGAAAACCGGGCAGATATACGCTTCCGTATCCCAGAAGAAATGGCCCTCATATCCTTCTCCTGTGAGTCCTTTTGCCGCTATGCTTGATTTCCCGTCTTTTCCAACGGACTGCAAAAGCTGAAACAGATTAAATTTCAACGCTTCTTCGTTATTTTTGTCTCCATCGATCGTTATATCGGCTACGTCCCAAAATTGTGAAAGAAATGATACCTGTTCTGCTTTTATTTTCTGCTCACCCAGTTCTGCGAATCGTCTGTTTTCAGACAGAACGGTATTTTTCAGGTCCTGCGCTGCTTCCGTTTTATCATGCGAGTAGGTTATAAATTTCTGCAGGGTAAAGCACGCTCCCGGTTCGAGCCCGGCCGTATAGGTAATTCCCCCGCTGCAGTTTTTTGCTGCCGTTATCGTATAATCTGCTGCCCCGGAATCGCTTATTGCTGTCTGTACGGTACCGGCCAGGGACAGTCCGCTGTTTCTGGTGTGAGCCGAAAAACACAACGTTTCGCCTTCAGCGGTGTCTTCATCAACAATAAGCGGACGGGAACTGAATTTGGCACCGACGCGCGGGTCTTCCCGTGCCATAATATTATGTGCAGACATGTCAATGCTGCTCACTATTTCTATACGGACGTCAGCCGGACCTGCATTTTTTACCGTATATTTTATAAAGGCACATTTCGGGTGCATGAACGACACAATACGTTCTGCGGACAGTTCTATCCGGTTCCCGTCCGGTGTATTCCAGAAAAGACTGCGGGTCAGAATTCCTGTCGTGGTATCGATGGCGAGACTGAAATCATGTATGTCATCCGGTTTTCCGGTTGAAAAATGAATTCCGTTTACTGCCAGTTCAATACATTTCGGGTCCGGAAGGTTTAAAATTGTTTCATGGTTTTCGGCATACCCATAAGCAGCCTCACCGTATTGTATCGGTTCCTTGTCAAAGAAGCCGTTTATATACGTTCCCTTGTGATAGGCGGCATCTTTTTCTTCAGTATCTCCTCGTAATCCGAGGTATCCGTTGGCCGTAGTAAAAAGTGTTTCGTTTCGAATTATAGCATCATCAGTGAATTTTTTTGTTTTAAATATCATTATTGAGATTCCTTTAACCATCTGACCTCATAGGGGCCAAGTTTTTGCGGCGCATGTGTACTGTAACTGGTGCCGCTTATGACATCTGTGCAGGCCGGAGCTTTCGTTGAAAGCCGGAATACTGCAGTATTTTCTGAAAAATTTGCTATGACATGTATCCTGTTCCTCTGGAACGCAAAAACGCGGGTATCCTGTGTGTCATAAAACGTTATATTGGGGCCTCCGATATCAGCTTCATTTTTCCGCTTTTTTATCAGGAGCCGGATTGCTTCCGCTATTATTTTTTGCGACGTATAGCGACAGCCGGTATCCCAGTTGTGTTTACTGCGGTGAACCCATCGTGAATCATTTTTTTTCTTTTTATCGGTCCTATACTGATAATCATTGAGTGCTGCATCCTGATCTCCGTCATACAGGAGCGGAATGCCCGGCAATGCGAAAAGTACGGCATACATCATTTTGATACGGGCGGCTGCCATTCTGCGATATAAACTGTTATTTGTCAATTCTGCTTCTTCGAGACCTGCCAGAGAAGCCGTTGTTCCGCAGATTCTGCAGTCTCCTGTTGCCGGATTCAGCTGGAACGGTTCTCCTCTGCCGAAACTTCCCGGAAATGTTCCCGTATAAAAAGCGTTGAGAAATTTCCGGTGGTCATAACCGTTGATTCCGAGCTCACCTGCATCTTCATCTGAAAAAGTCCACCCTATATCATCATGACATCGTATATAGTTCACCCATGCACATTCAGGAGGAACAGTCCATCGTTTTTTTAACGACAGAGTCAGCAGTCTCGTGTCCCGGGTCGCAAGTGTCGACCAGAACAGTGCCATCTGCAGCGGGTTATATGAAAGGCGGCATTCTTCCGGCTTTATATACTGGATGACCTGATCAGGATGAACGATAGCCTCGCTTTTAAATATGAGCGAGGGGCAGGCTATTCTCGCTGCAAATTGAAATGCCTGAATCAGCGTGTGTGCTTTCGGCAGACTTTCGCATACGGTTCCTTTTTCCTTCCAGACGAAAGCAAGCGCATCCAGACGCAGTACGTCGATGCCTAGATTTGCCAGAAAGAACATCTCTTCGCACATAGCAAGAAATACTTCCGGATTGCTGTAGTTAAGATCCCATTGATATGAGTTGAACGTCGTCCACACCCAGCCCCCTGCTTCCTTTGAATAGGTAAAGGAACCTCTTCTGACCGATGGAAATATCTCCCGGAGCGTTCGGTTCCAGCTGTCCGCTTTTTCCTTTGTCTTATAGATAAAGTAAAAACCGCGGTATTTCTTGTTTCCTTTTCTGGCTGCGACTGCCCATTTATGCTGGTCGCTCGTGTGATTAAAAACGAAATCCACTACAAGACGTATTCCTGCCGCATGAAATTCTGCTGCCGTTTCCGCAAGATCTGCAATAGTGCCGATGCTTTTATCGACGGCACGGTAACTTTTTACGGCGTATCCGCCGTCGTTTTCTCCAGCCGGTTTTGAAAACACCGGCATAAGATGAACGTAGGTGATACCGAGTTCTTTGAAATACGGAATATGAGTAATAAGATTCTGGAGATTACCTGCAAAGAGGTCGGTATAAAGCATTATACCAACCTCTTTCTGATTTAAAAACCATTCCTGATTTTTTTCTTCTGCACGAAGAAATTCTTCGTCCTTTTTCTGTAGAACCGGATTCCGTACCGCTGCAGTATGCTGCATACTCTGTTCGAGACGGTTGAGAATAAGATAAAAGTCCCACCGCGTACCGTAAAGTTCATACAGCCGCTCTACGAGCTGCGGCATGAACTTTTTCAGTTGTGTATCGTACAATTTATATTAACCCTTAACAGACCCTGCAAGAAGTCCGCGCACAAAGTAACGCTGGAGCCCGAGGAAGACACCGAGCGGCAGCAACATGGAGACAAAAGCCCCGGCGGTAAGAAGATGCCAGTCGGTACCTCTCGTTCCTGCCATATTCATTAACCGTACGGTAACAACTTCCATTGTTTGTCCTGCACCGCTCAGAAAAACCAGTGCAACAAGCAGATCATTCCAGACCCATATAAACTGGAATATGGCGAACGATGCAAGTGCCGGTACTGAAAGCGGAATAATCAGCCGGAAAAATGTCGTAAAGTGGCTTGCGCCGTCTATGAATGCAGATTCGAGAATAGAGCGGGGCAATGTTGAAATATAGTTAAACATGAGGTATGTCGCAAGCGGGAGTCCGAATCCTGTATGTGCAAGCCATATCCCGAGATACGTTCCATTTAATCCGATTTTATTGTAATCGCGGAGAATCGGGATAAGTGAAATCTGGAGCGGAACAACAAGCAGTGCAATTATCATGGCGAACAGCGTTTTTCTTCCTTTAAAGTTAAGCCATGCAAATCCGTACGCAGCAGCTGCGGCAATAAAGATTGGAATAAAGACGGCCGGTAATGTCACTGTCAGACTGGAGAAGAATGCACTGGCCATACTTGCTCCTCTGATTGTTTTTGTACCGGTTGAATTTCCGACGGTATAACGCTGCCCTCCGAGCACCTGCTCATAGTTGTCCAGCGTAAATTCGCCTTCAGTTCTAAACGCTTTCCACCAGCCTGTTTGTGAGACGGCATCTTTGGTACGGAAGGAAGTCACCAGTATGCCGACCGTGGGTATTGTCCATGCAACGCAGAGCAGAACCAGTACTGCGGTAATTATTGTTTTTGAAACTCGTTTTGATTGTGTTCTTGACTTCATTTAGAATACCTCCTGCTTGCTGAATTCTTTCAGATTGTAATAAATAACAGGACTTACACCAATGAGAATAAGAATTGCGATTGAAGAACCTCGCCCGTAATTAAGAAATTTAAACATCTGTTTATATTGCTGACTGGCAAGAACTTCGGTCCCGAAAAGTCCGTTCGTCATGGAGTAGACGATGTCGAAGCACTTGAGTGCTGCAAGAAGAATTGTTGTTGAAACACTGATAAGGCTTGCCCGGATATTCGGAATAATAATCTGTACCAGTATTCTGAATTCTCCGGCACCGTCTATTCTGGCAGCTTCTATCATGTCGTCGGGAACTGCTTTTAGTGCTGCGGAAAGAACAACCAGAGCGAATCCTGTCTGCAACCAGATAAAGATAGCAATAAGAAAGAGGTTATTTGCCGGTTTCGTTCCGAGCCAGTTATGCGGCTGACCGCCCAGCGACGTTACTATTGCATTCAGCAGGCCTATCTGTTCTGCTCCGGCTGGCTTGTATGCGTAGATAAATTTGAATATGACGCCCGCACCGACGAGCGAGATTGCCATGGGCAAAAAGATAAGTGTTTTTCCGAGTCTTTCGATATATGAACGCTCTGCCAGTACTGCAGCAATCAGTCCCATCAGGACGCTGAAAAATGTTCCGCAGACAAGCCAGAGCACGGTATTTCTGAGTGAGATAATCATTGTCCGGTCGGTAAAGATGTATTTGTAATTGTCCCAGCCGACAAATGATGTTGAATTTTTGTTAAGAAAACTGAGATAAAGGCTTCTGAATGTAGGGATTAAAAGGTACCACCCCATAATCAGAATAGCCGGTCCGATAAATATGTATGGGATAATTTTATTATATCCTTTGGAAGGAAACAGCTGTGCGATTTGGTTCAGGGAGTAGAACATGAGCAGTACACTTGCTGTTCCCCATACGATGGCAAAAAGTGTAGTCGGTATCTGGCTCATGGAACCTGATTTCAGCAGTATAAAGCCGCTTACCATTACTACCACTGTACAAAGTGTCTCTAAAGCAGTTTTTACAGGGTTTGACATACGAATTTCCTTCATAAAAATGATGAACCGGTTCCTGTTTTTACAGGAACCGGACTGTTATAGTCGATCAGCCTGCAGATGAATTACTGCGCGTCAGGCCAGCTCGCCTCGATTGTGTTAAGGACATCGTCTGCACTTTCGCCGCCGACATAGTTAACCATTCCCGTCCAGAACGTTCCGCTGCCGACTTCAGACGGCATCATGTCGGAACCGTCGAAACGGAATACTTTTGCATTGACAAGAATCTTCGCTATGTCGCGTTCGATCGCATTCCCGTAGTCGTTAAAATTCTGTGTCTTGTGCGGGAACAATGCTCCGCCGACACGCGCCCACGGTGCGCATGCTTCCCATGTTGTCAGGAACTGGAGGAAGTCCGCAGCTCCCGGTTTATCAGTAAACATAACGAACTGGTCTCCGCCGCCGAGTACCGGCGTTCCCCATTTCTGATCGATTGAGGGAAGGGCAAATACGCCGACGTCTTCTTCAAGATGATCCTGTACGTCCTGCTGCATGAAGGTCGTTATGAAATTTCCCTGACGGTGCATCATTGCTTTCGGCGGGTTTTCAAACAGCGGTTTGATTGCGTCGCCGTAATTCGTCGTAAGAATATTGGTCGGACCTCCGTACACGTATTTCGGATTAAGGAAAATGCTTCCGCAAATTTCCAGTGCCTTTTTTACAGCCGGATCGTTAAAGGGAATTTCGTGACTTACCCACTTGTCGTAAACTTCCGGTCCTGCAGTGCGGAGCATGATGTCTTCGAGCCAGTCGGTTCCCGGCCATCCCGTTGCAGTTCCTGATTCGAATCCGACAGTCCACGGTACGTCGCCGTTTGCTACCATTTTGTTTTCAAGTGCGACGAGTTCGTCCCATGTCTGCGGAACAGTATAGCCTTTCTGGGCCCATACTTTTTTGTTGTACCATACAAAGCTTTTAGCGTTGACACGATGGAAAACTCCGTATGTCTTGCCGTTATACGAACCGAGTTCCTTCCATACCGGCGCGTAATTAGCATCGATAGATTCCAGAACTTTTTGCGGCAGCGGTTTTATATATCCTTTTGCGGCAAAACTCTTCATCGTTCCCGGCTGGGGGAGTGCTGCGATATCCGGCGGTGTTCCGGCTTCTGCCTGAACCTGAATCTGTGTCTCAAATTCAGGACTTCCTTCATAGACGACGGTATAGCCTGATTTTTCGTTAAAAATCTTTACGATTTCCTGGAATCTGGCTGCTTCTTCTCCTCTGAAAGCTCCGAAGACGTGGATTATCGGATCTTCAGTTTTAGCTGTTTCGGTATCTTTTTTACCGCCTGCAAAAACAAGTCCGGCAGCCAGTATCATTGCAGCTGCGATGCCGGCTGTCTTAAACATTTTGTTCTTTTTCATTAAACAGACCTCCTAATGATGAGAACTTCATTTCTATAACTACGACAGTAATCAACCTCTGCCGGTAGTTGCTCGTTCACAGATGCTGAGCGGTACTACCATTTTCCGTGCAACCCGCGCAGGATCTTTTATATGGCCTAATATAAGTTCAGCCGCGATTTTTCCGGATTCGTCGAGATTCTGGTTAACAGAACTGAGTCCCATGTAGCGGGAAACATCAATATCATCGAACCCCAGAACAGCTATAGTATCCGGCACCGTTAAATTGTATTCACCGGCTATGGTGATGACGCGTGCCGCTATGATATCACTTGAACAGAATATACAATCCGGAAGATTTTCCTGTTGAAGGAAATTTCTGATTCCTTCATCAAGTTTCTTCTCCGAGAATTCTCCGATCCATGTGTGATTTTTAGGAATAATAATTCCCTGATTGGCAAAAAAGAATGAAAATCCGGTAAGCCGTTCTTCTGTGGCCGGAATAGCATATGCCCTGCTGGTTTTTTCACCGATGAATCCCGGATTTCTATATCCCTTACGATAAAGAAATTCTGCTGCCTCCTGTCCGCCCTCGAGGTTTTTTACGATTACTGAATCAAATCCTTCCGAATCGTCTTCGACAAGGCAGACGGGAAAATTCGCTTTTTTTAATATGAGTTTTTCTTCCTCGTCGAATTTCATACACAGTGCTATGAGACCGTCAACTCTGTTACTTGTAACGAGCATTTCAAGATAGGTATCAAGATCGGTAATTTCGTCGATAGCATATATAACCAGTTCATAATGCAGTCCTGTTAAAACGGATGAGATTCCGCGCAGTCGCTGCATATATGAAGGTTCTGTAAAGAACGGAGCTATAACTCCTATTTTATGGTAAAGTTTCCGTGCGTTGGCGACCGCCGCTGCTTTTGGTATGAATTGCAGCTCTGTTACGGCTTTTTTTACGGCATCCCGCTTTTCTGCTGCCACTTTTGACGGTTCATTCAGTACGCGGGAAACGGTCGAGGGACTTACTCCTGCTTTTTTGGCGACGTCATAAATAGTTGCAGCTCTGATGATCATGACTGTCTCTCCTTCTTGCTATTATGAAACTGCTTTCATGAAACTAATTTCAGTATACACCATAAATTTGTTTTGTCAAATTTTTTCTGTTCCTAAACCTGCAAAAAAGTTTCCGTCAGGGAATATCAGTATTGACTTAAATGTTTTTTTTCGAGATTATATAGTAAATATGCAAACGTCATTTCTTTCGCGTTCCTTTCTGGAAACACTTTCATCTTCTGATCTTATTTCTCTCGCAGATGATTACGGTATCGATATACCTGATAATTTGAACAGGCGGTTTATCATTGGAGAGCTTCTTGAAACTGCAGAGGAAATGAAAAATACTTCTGCTACACCTGATATGATAATTATGCAACAGGACAACAGCACGACAGATTTAACGCTTCCGGATTCGTACAATGAAACAGCGATACACAGTATCCTCCGAAATCCTGTTCTGGCTTTTGTCTGGTGGGATATAAAGAAAACAGATATTCAGAAACTGCGGTCTGAAGGAGTACTTGCAACTTTAAAACTGCATGTATCCCTGTCTGATGATGAGCTATCTGAACAGCTGCAGGAAAGTTTCGATGTTCAGATAACACCTGCGGACAGGGAACAATATGTCTTTCTGCCTTCCGGTCATAAATTCGTACGGATTGATCTTATTTCGTCATCGCGCAGCAGAACTATCCAGACACTTGCCTGTTCGCCGACGGTAAAAATTCCGCAGGAAAATAAATATCTTCAGCATCTTTGTCCCGGGTGCAAAATTGATGCGCCGCCGCTTCTAAAATTGTCAGGATTGGAACAGATGCTCCGGCAGCATTATTCCTATCATCGGCAATCATTTTCCTGATTTTGGAGCTGAAAAGTGCAAAATAAGAATATCGTTCTACTTATCAATGCCCATCATGCCTACATCCGTCATATCAACGGCGAGGAAAAAAAATATCCTGAAGAAAATGCGCTTATTTTTGAGGCAATTTCCGACACCTATATTCCGTTGCTGAATATGTTCGCCGCACTGGAACGGGAAAATGTACCATTTCATGTTGCAATGGTATTTTCTGCAACGCTCTGTTCTCTGCTTTCTGATTCAATAATTCAGGAGCAGTATATAGAATGGCTTGATAAGCGAATTGAACTGGGAAAGAAAGAACTTGAACGGGCAGGAGACAATATAAAACTGTCTGCCGCCGTAAAATTTTGTTATGAAAAAGCAAATCGTGATAAAATTGATTTTACTGAAGTTTACGAGCAGAATCTTCTGCGGGCCTTTGTTGCATACGTAAAAAAGGGATACATAGAGCTGCTGGCAACAGCGGGAACTTACGCCTTTCTGCCTCACTGGGCTGACATGCCGGAAGTTATCAATGCACAGATTGAAACAGGATTATATGCATGCCGGCACTATTTTGGAATAAAACCTGACGGATTCTGGCTTCCGTATCTGGGGTATAAACCCGGTATAGAACAGATTCTGCGTGCTTATGGTTTTGGGTACACAATTCTTGAAACGCATGGAATACTTTATTCTGATATAACTCCTGACGACGGTATTTTTTATCCTGCCCGATGCAGTAATTCCCTTTCCGTTTTCGGACGGGATCCGGAAACGGAAAGAGATCTGTTTGGAATCGATGGATTTTCTACGAAGAACAGTTACCGTGATCAGAATCGGGATATTGGTTTTGAACTGACTCCGGAACAGCTTGCACCTTTTATTTCCGAAGGCGATATACGGGTTCCGACCGGTTATCATTACTGGAACCATGCAACCGGTTCCGGGGCTGCTGTGTATGAACCATCTGCAGCTGCGGAACAGATAAAAGAAGATGCCGGAAAATTTCTTGATAGGAAAGCGAAGAAACTTGATGCAGCGCTTGACCTGATGCGGGGCAAGAATCCTGTGCTTGTTTGTACGGTTGATGCAGCGACGATCGGTCAGAAGTGGTATGAGGCAATTGACTGGCTTGGCGAGGTTTTGCGTCAGGCAGCATCCAGAAATATTCGCATTACTACCTTTGAAGAGATACTTGAAGATCAATTTTCTCTTCAGAAAATTCACCCGTATCCGAGTGCAAATTCGAGCGACGGGTATGGAGAAGACCTGCTCGACAGTTCGAACGGATGGATGATCAGATATCTGCATAAAGCCGGAGAAAGAATGATTGATCTCGCCGAACGATTTCCCAGCGATACGGGATTAAAAGCCAGACTTCTCAATATGGGCGCTAAAGAATTTTTATTGGCACAGTCGGGGGAATGGCCGAAAATGCTTCATGACGGGCAGTCTGTTGAATATGTTAAAAAACGGTTCCGGGAAAGTATTATTGCATTTACAACAGTTTTTGATTCGTTGGGCTCCAATACGGTAAGTACCGAATGGCTTACTAATCTTGAACGATGCCATACTCTTTTCCCCTGGATGAATTATCGTATTTTCAGCCGGAAGAAATAATAAAATCAGTCGAGATTCTGAATATCAAGAACCCTGTCGTAAAGTTTCAGGGAATATTCTGCAGCCTTTATTCCTTCTATGGCCGGATCGAACCGTTTGTCAATCTGTAAAGCCTTGTTCCATGTTGCGATAGCTTTTTCCATATCGCCGCCGGCGTAATAGGCGAGCCCCTGATTATAGATGGTATCTACCTGCTTCTGTTTTTTCTGTCGTCCTCTGTCTCCGAGATTAAATTTCGCCGAGAGGCTGATATGATTTATCGGGTTTATTGATGAGGTCAGATCAAGGGTATAATTTATATTCATTGTTATTTTATGCCATTCAAATTCGCTTCCCAGACTGAAACGCGGATTTCCGCCTTTCAGCAGAAAACCTCCAAGCAAAGAAAAGAAGTCTGTCATTTGAACGACAATACCGCTTCCTGCTGACCATATACCGGATTCTGATATGTTCCGGAGGTCCAGAGGCTGTCTGAATTCCAGAGACAAAGTGACAGGCTTTATAAACTTGTAGGAGAGTCCTGCTGCCAATTTCGTCGGAAGCGGATCGTCGAGTTGTATCCCGTTTGAAGAACCGAATCCGGTAAATGCAGCCCCTGCATTAAGGAGACTGACGCCGATACGTACGTTTGGATCTCGCGAAGCATATCGTTTTGCAAAATTGAAACGCATCATTATGCCGGCATCTCCCATTAATCCGGCTCCTGACTGTTCCAGTCCGGAGCCTCTGATTATTGCATCGGTATCGTTATCCGTATAATCAGGGATGCTCCGCCATATACCTTTTGCGTTCAGTCCGACCGCAATACCTTTAAAATTATAGCCGGCCAGAAAGTTATATGAAAGATTTAATGTTGTACTGGTTTCACTGTAATAATTACCGGCAACCCGTTCTCCAAAACCGTTATATTCGGTGAACGGAACATAAAAACATTTTACCTGAACACCTGCACCAAGATTTCCCTGTCTGATAGTTGCGGCGAGCGTTTCCAGTGCCGAATCGGCTATCCATGTATTGTGAAAAACCGCCACTTCTGTATAATCAAGAAGTGAGCTTGCAGCGGGATTGTAATCGAAAAAGCTTACATCGTCGGACAGTCCGGTATATGCTGTTCCCAGACTCTCGGCTCTGCCTCCTGAGGGAATATTCAGAGACCGAAAGGATGTCGTTCCTTCATTACTGTCGACAAATTCATCAAAAATATCGGAAAGGGTTGCATTGACGTCTGTATAATCCAAAGCTGCCGCGGTTTGTACCGCTGCCAGTGTTATGAGAAACAGTAGAATCCTTCGTATATGGCTAGATGCATTCATCATACTAAGTATACTATATATTTTCGGTTTTTTCTCTCCATCTTATAAGTTTTTGAGCCGAAAATATATAGAATGGAGAAATTCTCTGTACTTTGAGCTATAATTACAGGGGTGGTATAATTAAAAGTCGTTTTTGTATTTCAGTAATAGTGAGTATCTCTTTTTTTCTGCTTTTTCCTGTATATTCCGGTGACAGCAAAGATATGTCGTTGGCAAAGATAGACGGACTCATACAGGATACTGATTATAATGTTGCATTGTCATTACTGAATGATTACATCCGAGACTATCCGAGTGACTTTGACAGCGCTCAGCGACGTATTGATAAAATACTGCAGGCCCGGCGCCAGTATGCAGAACTGGCTGAAGAACTTATTTCAGTGATGGAAAATGAACCGGAAAATGACAAGAAAAAACTTGATATCATTGCGGAACTTGAATCACTGGAAAAGCATCCGTCGGCGGAACATCTGTCTTTTATCCGTCAGGCAAAAATAGCTGCTGAATTTACGTATTACCGTGCCGTTTATAATAAGATTATGCTTACGTCCGCAGATCAGGTTGCCGCCCGGGACTATGCGGCGGCCTGTGATACGGCAGTAACCGGCTTTACGCTGTACCGTTCCGAATTTTACAGCCAGACGGAAGATACCGCTGTTACCGATTCCGTATCACAAGCTCTTGATACTATTACTACGGCGGTAGAATCCTATAAACAATTGCAAACCACGCTTGATTCAGTAACAGATGCATTCATCACTACCGTCCGATCCGGAAATTATGAAGATGCTGCCCGGTCATTTCAAAACGTGAAAACGGAATTCTCTTCATTTGCCACTGTACGTAACGCGGTGGCAGAAGCAGGATGGACGTTGAGCGGCCTGTTTGATGATCTTAAGGAAAAGAATTCTGAGCTGACGGAAGCTTCTTTTCTTCCGTTTGCATCCCATTTTACGCTGGGAAAATCTGCTGAACCTGATACCGGTATTCTCGGAGCAATGGATGCACAGTGGAATACGCTTGTTGAAAAGATGAAACCGGAGCTTTATGCAGCTATTACTGACAAAACCGTAAAATTATCGGAACTTTTAAACACGAATACCGTATTTACGGCAGAACCGGGCACTACAAGGAACCTTATAAATCAAATGAGTGAGTTCGCCGGTATTGCTTCGGCTGTCAATGCACTTTATGAATTACGAAAACAGAGTGATGGATCTTTTGTCCGTCACTTTTGTCCGAAGTATTCTTCATCGATGGACTATATTACAGCTCTTGCAGATGCTGAAACGGAATTTCTGTCCGTTATTACTAGATACAGATCGGAATCCGGTAAAGCTGCATCCTATCAGCTTCCGCAGGATACGGTGTCGGCTCTCAGAGCGGAAAACGATGTATATGCGGACGCGCTTTTATCTTCTGCCGCGGTGTTCAGCGCGATTGTATCCGATGCAAAGAGCGCGCAGACAGATCCCCGGTTAGACAGAACGTCTGTCATGCTGCCTGTTCCTGATAATGACAGAAACGGCGGTGTCCCTGCCGGACCGGATACGACAGACTCAACAGCAGCGAAGGGAAATCAGGAACAGATACGATCAACGCCCGGCGTGCAAATAAACGATACAGAGCTTTTATGGGGAACTGCCCGGAATACCTACGACATGATTTGTACTGAAACGGAGCATGCCGCCGATAATGCGGCAGGCGAACAGTGGATGAAGCTTGCTTCATATTTTGCGGATTTCGGCGGGCAGGTCGCGGCTGCATTTACCGCACAATTTAAATGGGCGCAGCTCTTGTATTCAGGAATAACGGCGACTACCGAGGTCCCTGTGCCTGATACGCCGCTGCCGGTTCCCGGCAGGTATCCGGCAGAGGCCCTTTCGTTCTCTAAAGAACTAGGAACCGCTGTTCTGCAGGATAAAACCCGTCTGGTTTCTGCTGAAACTACATTGACGGACGGGTCGGTTTATGCGGACAGGTTTAAAACTGCTTCCGCGCGTATAACCGACGCTCTTTCGGTTCTGGATTCTCTTCAGCTTCGCTGCTCTGATTTGGAGACGAACGCGGAACAGCAGATTGCACTTGCAAAACGTGCTGAAAATGAAGCAGATCTCAGATTACAGCAGGCCCGGACTGCTTTGTCACGGGAGAATTTTGATTCCGCGCGCGATTATCTGCAACGTTCACGGACCAAATACAATGAATCGCTCGGTCTGCAGGAATCGGAGACACTGCGCCAGCGCTCTGATATGACGCTTGAACAGCTTGGAAGTGATATAGCCAGACTTGAAAATGAAGTTGTCGTCCGTGATGTCCGTAAACTGAAAAATGAGGCCCGCAGCGCCTACTATGACGGCGATTTTGAAGAAGCTGATAACCTTCTTGCACGGGCAAAAGCCCGCTGGGCTGTAACGAATATCGATGAGGATCAGGAAATAACGAATCTTTCGGCGCTGGTGAGTACTGCGCTTTCAATGAAGACGGGCCGTGTTATTCCGACGACGGCTCCTCTTTATCCTGAGATGTCCCAGCTTTTAAGCATAGCTCATCAGGACTTTGACGAAGGCAAAAAGCTTATGCAGAATGGTAAGCAGGACGAAGCGGTAAAAATACTTACGGATGCAAAATCTAAAATAAGGAGCCTTCAGCTTGTTTATCCGCTTAACCAGGAAGCAAGCCTGCTTTCGCTGCAGATAGACCAGCTCACGAATCCTGCTGCATTTACTGCAATGTTTGAACGGAAAGTAGCAGCAGCAAAAAAAGATTATCAGGACCCCGATAAACGCAGGACAGTTTATACGGATCTGCTTGACCTGTATGCAATAAATCCTTCATATCCAGGACTGAAACAACTTATTTACACTGTGGAAATTTCTATCGGAATCAGACAGAAACCGGTGGATAAAACGGATTTCCGCCGGTCGAAACAACTCTCTGACGAGGCTGCTGCCATTGTTGCATCTGCCGGACGGGATGAAGAAAAGTTACGGGAAGCACTGAAAAAGGCTGACGAGGCCATCAGTCTGAATCCAGATAATGACGCAGCTGTCACTATCAAGGATCGTATACAGACTTCTATCGGCGGTAAAGCTGCTGTTGTTCTTTCTGCGGCAGATGAATCAAAATATCAGACTGCTATACAAGAACTGCAAAAAAATAATATTATTGAGGCCAATGCGATTGTCGAACAGCTTCTCCAGAATGAAACAAACCGGCGTTCTGCAAAAATTCTTGATTTGCAGAAGAGGATACAGGCACTGCTATGATGAAAAACCGAAAACGGACTGTACATTTAAATTTTCTCATACTCTTTATGTCTGTGCTGTTTATCTCTACAGCTCTTTACGGGCAGGATTTTTATTGGGAAAATCCTGTTCTTGTTTCATCCGGTGACGCAAGATTCCCCAAAGTCGCAGCCAACGAAACTGATACATATCTTTTTTACCAGAGGGTTGACGAACCAAATCATTCGATTACTCTGTATGCTCAAAGAAATTACGATACGAACAAATGGAAAGATATTGGGGCCGTTGCCGGTCCGTTCCCTTATTCCGGAGAAGTTCCCGATATGTATTCAGCTGCTGTTTCTCCTTCGGGAACCGTTGCCGTCGCCGTCCTTTCTGATACGAATGCGGTAAGCGTTTTTTATTCGACGGATAACGGAAACAGCTTTACCGAAACAGCTGTTGCAGGACAGAACGGTCCTTTCGTTGCTCCCCGTATTTATGCTGCTTCCGCCGGCGGATTTATGCTGTTTGCGGCGGCAGGAGAAAATGAAACGTTTTCCATGCTTTCTTCTTTTTCAGAAGACGGGATTTCATGGCCTGATCTGGCTGTTTTTGGTCCTGCTGCAGCGCTCCCTAATCCGTTCGTTCCGGTACTTTCTCATACCGCCGTCGGAGATATTGTGGTTTTTCAGGCCCAGTATAATAACGGACGCCGTTTTTCCTATCAGCTTTATTCTACCGTCAGTACCGATAATTGCAGGACATGGTCGGCTCCGGTTCTTATTACCGATTCAACTTCTTTCGGATATACTTCGGGGCAGGATTTCTCATCATATCAGAACCAGCGTCCGTTTCTTTATACAGTGAACGGCAGTACGTATATTTCATGGGAACGGACCCATTATACATCCGAAAATTCCCATATATGGTTTGGAACACTGAATTCATCCGGAGAACTAACCGGGCGTGTTGATGAGATTACGACTACGGGGAAAGCGAGCAGACCGATATTGTTCTCGTACGACGGAACAGTATCGCTTGTCTGGTTTGATACGCGAAACGGTACGGAAACAGTCTATTTTTCCCAGAAAAAAGGTTATCTTTGGAATGAAGTATCGCTTTCAAAGGAGTCTTCCGCTTCGTTGTTTGCCTATCCGGCTCTGACAAATTCCGGAACTACGCTTTCTTTTTTCTGGGAGCAGGATTCCGTCGGCAGTAAAAAAAATCACGGTATTTACCTTTTAGCTCCGGACAAAAGCGTTTCAAAACCGACTATTACTGCTGTATCATTTAAAGACGGAAGACGATCCAGTGCTGAAAAGGTATCTGTACGTGTAAATCTTCCGAAGGATTCTTCAGGTATAGCAGGGTTTTCATGGGCCTGGACGCAGAATAAAGACACCGAACCGCCTGAAAAATTTATGAACCTGCCGTCACAGCGGGAACTGGATATAAAAGCAGTCTCGGATGGTGAATGGTATTTCAAGAGCAGAGTCGTAGATTATGCAGGAAACTGGTCTGACAGCGCTTCGGTGACCTATTTTAAAGATACGACACCTCCCGGCAGACCGACAATACTTCCTGCTGCTTTGGATCGATTTGGTTTTTCAACTTCAAATACCTTTACGATGAAATGGTCCCCGGATTCCAGTGATGACGATGTAGCCGGATATACATGGGACCTTCGGTATGTTGCCCCGTTGGACAAACGGATAACAGAAACAAAAAAACATCCTTTTACTATCAGTGATGATGAAGTCGGTCTTCTGTTTACTGATTTTATGACTAAGCATACTGATGCATCTGCAGCTGCGCCTCCACCACCGTCCTTCCTTAAGGGCAGCAGTGAAGAAGCTGATTACTATAACCGCAGGAACGGACTCTATACATTCTCTGTTGCAGCCATCGATACGGTAGGAAATATCGGAAAAGCGGCAACGGTAACGGTCGTGCTCAATAAGTATGTTCCTTCAACCTCTATTATTTCTCTTTCTGTTGATAAAAATGTCTACGGCGATCTTTCTGTCGATATTTATGGCGGTGGTTTTACCTATGACGGGACTATTTCCGAGATATATGTTGATAAAGACGGAATGGCACCGTATGATTTCATCTTCAGCCGGTCGAAAGGTCAGTTTAAAGTTCTGTCGGACAGTCATATTACGGATCTTGAAATAAACCGGGAAATTACTGCCGGAAAATACAGAATCGGGCTGCTTCATCCTGACCGCGGACTCTATATGTCGTCACCACGGTTAACTGTTTCTGAAACAGGAACGGTAAAAGTACAGCGCTCATATGAATATGAACCGTCGTGGCTGCCCGTGAAAACGGCGGAAAAATGGCAGATTGGACTGGGAAATCTGCTGCTTGTTATTGTATTCATTTTCGTACTGCTTGGACTATTTTTTACCAGCCGCGGACTACTCGCTACCGTAAAAGAAGCTTCGATAACGAAACTGGAAGTTCGTGCGCTTTTAACAGGAGATACTATGCCACTCGTAAAGAAAGAACGTAGAACAGCGGAACTTAAACAAAAAGGGGTCAGCCTCAGAATTAAACTTATGGCATTTTCCAGTGCATTAGTCCTGATGATCGTACTGTTCGTAGCGCTGCCGCTTGAAATGATAATGACAGGGACTCAGGAACGAACACTGTCCAGAGGGTTACAGGACCGGGTAAATGTTCTTATGGAAAGTCTTTCTTCCGGTGTTCATTCATATATGCCTTCCCGTAATCTGCTTGAGCTGAGTTTTCTTCCCGATCAGTCGTCAGCGCTCGATGAGGCGGAGTATGCGACAATAGTGGGGTTCCCTGCCGCAGGCAATACGGTAAATCTTGATTATGTATGGGCGACTAACGATGAAAATATAGAGAACAAAATAGATACTTCTGCACTGGTATATGGCAGCTCCCGGCTTACTTCTGTCAAGGATATAACCGACCGCTGCACCGCTGTAAATAAAGATGCTATAGCAAAAGTTGGAGACCTGGCTTCTCAGATTACGGAATTAAATGCGGAGGGGATTGCACTTGCCGTTAAAACAGATGATCAGTCGGTAAAACGTCGTGAAGAAATAGGTACGATTACGACCGATCTCAATACGCGGCTGAATACGATCCTCTCTACCATATCACAAAACGGAAGCGGTTCTTTCCCTGCCTATAACACGGAACGTCTTGACCGGCATAACACGTCATATCTTTTTTACAAACCGGTTTTATACAGGCAGGGAACCGATAAGAATTATGTACGTGCAATCGTATTAGTACAGATATCTACTGAGAATCTTATAAAATCCGTTAACGCGGCTCGTACAACCATACTTGCGACTGTTGCGGTGATTGCTGCCATAGCAATTATGGCAGGTGCTGTCGGTTCATGGATCGTAGCGACACAATTTGTAAAACCAATAAAACGGCTTGCTTCATATGTGGCGATGATAGGTGAAACGCGGCATAAAGAAAAACTTGCCGGTAAAGTTATAGAAATAAACTCAAAAGATGAAATAGGTTTGCTGGGAGAATCCGTCAATGAAATGACACAGGGCCTTGCAAAAGCTGCAATGGATGAAAATCTACTTATGGACGGGAAAGTCGTACAGCAGACATTCCTTCCGCTTGTTACCGACAGAAACGGGCATAAAGAAACGACTGCGGAACTTAACGACGAAAAGATTCAATGTTTTGGTTATTATGAAGGAGCCTCTGCGGTTTCAGGGGATTATTTTGATTATAAAAAACTCGATGACAGGTGGTATGTTATAATAAAGTGCGATGCTTCCGGACACGGCGTGCCCGCAGCGCTTATTATGACGATAGTTGCGACATTATTCAGAAAATATTATGAGGACTGGACCTACAAAGCTCACGGCCATGATATAAACAAACTTGTTGTAATAATCAATGATTTTATAGAATCACTCGGTATCAAGGGAAAATTTGCAACTCTGATATTATGTCTGCTTGATTCACAGACCGGCGATGTCTATCTGTGCAATGCAGGCGATAATATTGTCCATCTTTATGATAGCAGGGAGAGAAAACAGAAGATCATCACGCTTGCGGAAACTCCCGCCGCAGGACCTATGCCCTCGTTTATGATTAATGCAAAAGGTGGTTTTAAAGTTGAAAAATATCATATCAACAGGGGCGATGTACTTTTCCTTTACACGGACGGTATAGAGGAAGCTACAAGAGTTTTCCGCAGTGCTGAAACCTTTGAAAGAATAAAATGCGCCGAACCGGGACTGTCTGATGGTGAGGAGCACGGAAATCATAAACGTGGTGATGAAACGGAACAGTTTGAACCATCGAGAGTTAATGGTGTCATTGAAGCCGTATTTAACAGGACTGTCTACCGTCTCGAAAAATATCACAATCCGGCAGCAGGGGAGATTCTTGAGTTTGATTTTACGGCCTGCAAGGGAACCATACAGGAGGCAATAGTGGGGCTTGCTGCTGTTGAAAAAGTTTTCCGTATGTATAAATCACCGGATGCTACGGGAAACGACCTTGTCCGGGTGGATCGCAAAATTGATGCATTTTTAAAAGATCACTTTAATTTATATGGTACCTACTGTTCTGAAAGAATGGACGACCCCTCGGATACGGTATACGTGTATTATACGCATCTGCAGGAAGACGAACAGTTGGATGATCTGACACTTGTTGCGGTGCGGCTGGCATAGGACCTGCGATCATTGTCCCGGATTATTTCTGCTGAACCAGTTCGTACGCTACGTATGTTTGATTTTTTTACAGGCTATAGTCGTTTGCGTTTTTATGTTTTATAATTTATAAAGAAGGATTGTTTTACAGAATTTTATACGAGGAGTTTCTTATGGATGTTATTAAGAAAATGAAGGATTACCTGGACAAAGGAGCCAAAGTTTCAAAGATGGCTATTGATAAGGCCGGCGGAGCAGTACAGGATTTGGGTGATAAAAGTGTCGTGCGGATAGAGATGAAGCAGCTTGAAACGAAAAGAGAAAATAAAATCAGTGAACTGGGAAAAAGTGTTTATGGTATATTTTCAAAAAACAGGCAGAGTTCGCTTACGGCTGAATCGTCTGAAATAGCTCCGCTGATTGCAGAGATAAAAAAAATGGACCGTGAACTGGGAAAACGCAGAAAAATTCTTGCGGAAGATAAAGAAAAATCCGGTACAAAAAAATAAAAAAAATATTTCATTTTTTTGTACCAGGTTGTTGACATAAAAGTACCATCTGTGGTATATTCACACTCGCCGCTGATTAAGGCTGCAACACTTGCTGATAAAGAAAAGCAGAATGTTGAAAAACATTGAAAACAGTGTTGTTTGCTGCATAGAGACAGAGGCGGAGATATTTGACAAAAAAGGGAAGGGAAGAAAAACATAACGGAAGTTATGCAGAAGGTCAGTGCGTAGCCACGGTGCAGGAATGCACGGTGGAAAGAAGAACGGGCAGCAGCCGGAAGGCTGC